>CAZNQT010000294.1:0-6418 GCA_964574885.1 uncultured Pirellulales bacterium | reverse complement strand
ATGGGGATTATAAGGTGTACTATAACGGCGACGAAGAAGGTTCGCAGTCGGCAGGAACGACCTTAACAGTCCAACTGAACGCCGCCAATATTGGTTCCTATAATGACAGTAGGTATTTGAACGGCATGATCGATGACGTTCGTATCTACAATCACGCACTAACCGAAGAAGAAATTAAAGTTCTAACGCTGGCTGCTACCGATCCGACACCAAATAATGGAGATACGGTGTTGGCCAACCAGGTCAGTTCCCTTTCGTGGACGAATGTGGAGGATACGGAAATCGTCGATATATATTTTGCGAAAGACGACGGCACAGACCCGAATCGGCTTTTAATGGAGAAACTTTCATTTGCGCCGGCCGTCGAAACTGTCAATATCGACGATTTTCCGAGTTACAGCACGCCTTTGGTAGAGGGCAAATATAACTGGATTGTTGATTGCAATACCCCTGATTACTTTATTCCCGGTCTAAACTGGAGTTTCACAGTAGCAGCGAATGTCGTACCGGAAGTGGATGCCGGTGATAGTATTGTCACCTAGCTGGAAGCGGCGCAAGCGGGCCTTGCGTTGGATGGTACGGTAACGGATGACAACGGTTCAGAGGATATCACTTCGATTCAATGGGAAGCTATCGGATCGACATTTCCGTTGTTTCCACAGCCGGATGTTGTCTTTGACGATGCCACGGATCCCAAGACCACAGTAACGATAGGAGAAACAGGTGAATATATCTTAGAGCTTACGGCTATCGATACGGCTAATCATGAGGTTTCGGATGCGATACAAATTATTGTGTATGCCGATGCCTGCGAAGCCGCCAAGAACAATCCGACTGCCCCTTATACCCCTCTGGAGTTTGATTTTAATGGGGATTGCCAGGAGGATCTTCTTGATTTTGCGATGTTTGCGGCCAAGTGGCTGGAAGCAAACTTCCTGACGGAAAATGTTCCCTATGATGCCGGTGAGCTTTTTACCGGTCCGGATCTGGAACTGTGGCTGGATGCCTCGGATGTGAACACTCTGACCATCAATAACGATCAGGTCAGCCGTTGGGATGATAAGAGCGGTAACGGTAAGTACCTGGTTCCAGGCGGCACGGCGGGCGATCCGAACTACATGGCTACCGGACTCAATGGCCAGGGCATCGTGGATCTCGGTCCCTATATGCCGGATCAAAGCGGCAATTGGGATCTCGGCAAATGGATGCAGTTCAAGGACGCCCAGGGCGACAACCTGGATATTAGCAATATCCGTACGGTATTCTGGGTGCTCAAGGGTTATAATTTCCTGTTAACGGACGATAACAGTTATAACTTCCATCGGGGCGGGGAAGAGGCCACCTCGAATCTCTGGCATAGCAGTCACTCCTCCGGAAATATTCGTAACGGTAAGACCTTTATTAACGGACTGGAAGTGAATGGCACTACGACAGGATTACCGGAGGATTATTCCGTCATCAGCCTGGTCACCACAGGCAATGTAACTGCCAGCACGTTGTGCAGCGACCGCAATAACTATCGGTCCGGCGGACAGAAAATTGCCGAGATTATCATTTTCAATCGTCCCCTGGAAGACGAGGAGCGTCAAATTATCGAGAATTATCTGAAAACCAAATGGGCGATACCGTAACGCGTTAGCGATTCCGGTAAGTTCGAACCGAAGACTCGGTTTAGGTGAAAAAGCCTTACGACCAAAGAAGAGTTTGTGAGTAAGATCATAAGGTGGGCGTGTGCCGAATAGTGCACACGCCCTACCTTACCTTTAATAAAATAACATTATTATTTGTTTTTTTAAATACAATCCATGGAGGAGAAAGGGATTTGGGCTCTCGATTTTGTTTGTGGAGAAAAGAATCCTTCCTTATCACAACTATGAAATCGATAAAATTATTTCAAATAGCTTTGGTGGTATCCTTTATTTGCATAGCGGATTTCAATGTAGAATGGGCAAAGGCGGATTTGGTTGCCCACTATACGTTTGACGACGGTACTTTCAACGAATATGTAGGCGGCTTTAACGGCGCCGGCGCCGGTAATGCGACTGTGGTGGACGATCCCGAACGGGGTATGGTCCTGTCCCTGGATGGCATCGGCGATTACGTGGACATTCCGACAACGGCCGGCGCCGTAAATGAATTTACGATCGCCATGTGGATCTATTCCAGGGTGGATCTCAGCAGTGTGCAATTTGCCGGCGGCTTAAATACCGATGCCTGGAGTCCCCAGGGAGTTCACTTAAAACTCAATTATGGCAAGGTGAATGTAGGTATCCAGGGGGGAGCGGGAGACGCCGTCGGAACTACGATGATTCCAGTCAACACGTGGGCGCATATTGCGGTGACATTAGAGGCCAATGGGGATTATAAAGTATATTATAACGGCGAAGAGGAAGGTTCGCAGTCACCGGGGGCGCCCCTGACAGTCAATTTATTTGCAGCAAATATTGGCTCCTATAATGCCAGTAGGTATTTGAACGGCATGATTGACGATGTGCGTATTTACAACCATGCTCTGACCGAAGAAGAAATTAAAAACATTATGGAGGATTCTGAAGTCGTTAACCAACCGCCGTCCGTGGATGCCGGGATTGATCGAGTTCTTATTCTCACGAACCAGACTGTTACCCTGGATGCGACGGTCGAAGATGACGGTCTGCCGCTTCCCAACTCCGATCCGCCGCTTCCCAACGATCCGAATCAATTATTCATGGCCTGGTCGCTATCCAGCGGACCGGACGGCGTAACCTTCGAGGATTTAATCTTCGATCCCAATGAATGTGTCGAGGATCCTCTGGTAACGTTTCCCGCCATCCTCGGTTCCTATATCTTGCAGCTCTATGCCACGGACGGTGATAAATACGACACGGATACCGTGACGATTACCCTCGATGAAGCGTTCTGCCCGCCGGGGGATATGAACGGCGATTGCATCACGGATTTACTCGACCTGAAACTTTTACTCGAGAAATGGACGAATTATCCGGATCTCGAAAACGCCGATCTGAACGGCGACCTGCGCGTCAATATGTACGATTACAACACGATGGCAAATAACTGGCTCCGAAAAAAATCACGCCTGATGATCAACGAGTTCCTGGCGCGGAATCAAACCATCGAGCCCCCGGACCCGCAGAACCAATACGATGACTGGATCGAACTGTATAATGCGGGTGATGAGCCGATTGACGTAGGAGGGATGTATCTTACGGATGATCTGGATGCACCCCTATCCCAATGGTGGCAGTTTCCCACGAACCAAACCGAACAGACGATGATCCAACCTCATGATTATCTACTGATCTGGGCGGATGCAGATATTTACGATACGCCGGGTTTGCATGCGAACTTTGATTTGGAGGCAGACGAGGGGGAAGAGATCGGTTTGTTCGATACTGACGGTTTGTCTTTGATAGACAGTATTCATTTCGGCAAGCAATACACCGATATCTCGTATGGACGCTATCCCAATGGCGGTAGTGAATGGCGGTTTTTCGGTACACCTACGCCGGAGGCATTAAATGACGGTGCGTATTTGGGAGTCGTTGCAGATACCACTTTTAGCACAGATCGCGGTTTTTATAATACGCCTTTCGACGTAGCTTTAACCACTACCACCGAGAGTGCAACGATATATTACACCCTCGACGGCAGTGCGCCTATCGATGAAAATGATAACCCGACGGCGACCAGCCTGAAATATTCCATCCCCATACCAATCACGAAAACTTCCTGCCTAAAAGCAGCGGCAGTCAAACCGGGCTGGAAATCCACGAACATTGACGCCCAAACCTATATCTTTATCGAAGATGTCATCCGACAAGACTACCAGGCTACCCTGAATGCTGGTTTCCCCACATCCTGGAATGGCGTCAGTCCCGACTATGGCATGGATCCGGATGTCATCGGTACGTTCGATAGCGGCGGCAATCCCAATGGCGACGACCTCTTCGGCGGGATCTATGCAGCTACGATTCGTGATGATCTGCTATCCATTCCCACGTTATCCATTGTGATGAATATTGATGATATGTTTGGAGCCAGCGGCATTTATTCCAATCCCACCGCCGAAGGAATCGCCTGGGAAAGACACGCTTCGGTGGAACTGATGTATCCCGACGGCAGCGACGGATTCCAGGTCAATTGCGGTATCCGCATCCAAGGTGGTGCGTTCCGCAGTTTCGGGTTGACAAAAAAGAAGTCGTTCCGACTTCTTTTCAAAGGTATTTATGGTCCGACCAGTTTAGAGTTTCCCATCTTCGGTAAGGATGCTGCGGATCAATTCGATACTATTACCCTTCGGGCCGGCGCCAATGATGGGTATTCCTGGAGCAGCGCCTATTTGACCGAGCAATATACCCGTGATGAATTCGGAAGGAATTTGCAAGTAGCTACCGGTAACGCCGGTTCCCACGGAATGTTTGTCCATCTCTATATTAATGGAATCTACTGGGGATTGTACAATCCGTGTGAACGCCCGGATGATTCTTTTTCCTCTAGTTATTTCGGGAATGAAAAAGAAAACTGGGACTCGGTTCATGACGGCGTGGCTACGGATGGCGACCTGATTGCCTGGAATCTTATGAGAACAAAGGCTCAGGCGGCGGCTAGTTCCAACGCCTCCTACATGGAGCTTCAGGGTAAAAACCTCGACGGTACGCCGAATCCGGCCTATCCGCATTTACTCGATGTACCCAACTATATTGATTACCTGATTGTCAATCTCTGGGGGGGTAACTGGGATTGGCCCTGGAAAAACTGGTGGGCCGGCCGCGATCGGTCGGACGACAGCACCGGTTTCAAGTTCTACTGCTGGGACTTCGAGAATACCATGGGCAATAACCTGGGCCGTTCTCCACTCGATAAGAATGCTTTGAATAATAGCTTCTCGGGAGCGAGTAACGCCGGCGACCCGCATTATTACCTGAAAAATAACACCGAATATCGGATGCAGTTTGCTGATCACGTTCATCGTCACTTTTTTAATGGCGGTATCTTGACGCCAACCTCTTTGATTGCTCGTTATACCGAGTTAGCCGCTGGGGCGGAAAGGTCCATCGTCGGCGAATCCACCCGTTGGGGCGATCAGCACTATAGTACGCCGTTAACCTTGGAGGAATGGTATGATGCCGACTTGAATTATAACGACGGCGCCGCGGGAAGAGACTGGATCCTGAATTATTACCTGCCCCAACGAACGGATATCGTTCTTCAGCAATTTCGTGACGTCAACTTGTATCCGGATTTGGATGCGCCGATCTTCAACATCAATGGTTCCTATCAACACGGCGGTTATGTCGAAAATAATGCGATGTTTTCTCTCACGCTCACACAAACACAACCACAAACTTACGATGACAAAATATACGTGGATGAGTACGTTCCGGTTTGAGCGCACGTACCGACAGATGATTCCCTGGGACTTACCTGGACGGGAACTGCCTTTACGCCTGATCCTTTAACCTGGACGGACGGCACGACCTCCACAGGCGTTGGCTATGAAGCGGACAGCGGATATGAAAGTTGGATTAACACGGATCTGGAAACAGAGATGCACAACATATCGGCTTCTGTTTTTTGTCGTATAGAATTTGAGAACGACGGATTACAAACTCCGGAAGAGTTATATCTGCATATGAAATACGACGACGCCTTTATTGCCTATCTGAACGGCGGTGAGGTGGAATTGTATCGCAGTAGTGGTATTACCAACGATACTCCCGGTTCTGCCAGGGCAAACAGTCGTGAAGCGGGAGAATCATATGATGTGTTCGACGTATCGAGCCAAATATCTCGTCTGGCAGTCGGAAACAATGTACTGACCATACACGGAATCAACTCTTCCTCAGCCAGCAGCGATATGCTGGTATTGCCCAAGCTCATCGGTAAAGTTCCCAGCGGAGATACCCCCCCGGAAGGCGTCTGGTACACCGACAACGGTGAAGATCCGCGGCTTTTTGGGGGCGCCATTAATCCCAATGCCGTGGAATATTCGACTCCATTTGCTTTAACCATGACCACGGTCATCAAGGCCAGGACCTATGATAATGGACAGTGGAGCGCCTTGAATGAAGCGGTCTATGCAGTGGGATCGGTGAAAGAAAATCTACGGATTACGGAAATTATGTATCATCCGGCGGGCGACCCCAATGCGGAATTTATCGAGGTGATGAATATTCACCCGACCGACGCGATCAATTTGGCCTTGGTGAAATTGACCAATGGCGTCGAATTCGAATTTCCGTCGTTTACTTTAGCGGCCGGGCAGCGCGCGTTGGTCGTCAAAGACCTGGCCGCCTTCAATGCTCGCTATCCGTCCTTCAGCGGTTTGATCGCCGGTCAATACAACGGCAGTCTCAGTAACGGCGGCGAGGAGATCGATCTGGAGGACGCCTTGGGCGCCAAGATTCACAACTTCGAC
>CAZNQT010000293.1:0-6427 GCA_964574885.1 uncultured Pirellulales bacterium | reverse complement strand
TTTGGCTGCTACTCTGGCTCACTCCCGCCCTGCTGCTTTCGATCCAGGCCCAGGATAAAAATTCGCGCCCGACTCCGGTCGTCGAGGCCTTCGAAAAGAATAAGGATGCCGTCGTCAGTATTACCGGCAAGCAACTGGTGCGGCAGACGGACCCGTTTTTCTGGGATTTTGACGATTGGTTTTCCACCCGACCCAAGTTTCGCGAGATGCCGTTTCTGGGCTCCGGTTTTCTCATCGACGAACGCGGTTACGTCGTCACCAATGCCCACGTAGTGGAAGAGGCCACCGAAATCATCGTGGTCATGTCGGACCAGCAGGAATATCAGGCCAAGAAAATCGCCGCCAATCGCGCCGCCGATCTGGCCCTGTTGAAGATCAATCCCAAGACGCCGGGCAAGAATTTCCCCAAGGCTGTCCTCTGGCGAGGCCGGGATCTATTGATCGGAGAAACTGTCATGGCGATCGGCAATCCCTATGGCTATCAACACACGCTCACGGAGGGTATTATCTCCGCCCGCCATCGCAATCTGGAGATCCAAAATCGCACCTTCGAAGATCTCATCCAGATCTCCGCACCGATTAATCCCGGTAATAGCGGCGGTCCCTTAATCAATATCAACGGCGAGGTCATTGGCGTCAACACCGCCATTCGACGCGCCGCCCAGGGAATCGGTTTTGCCATCCCCATTGACCAGTTGTGTCGGGAAATTCCCCAAATGCTGGGCGTGCAGATCGAAACTCAGTTGCGCGTCGATTTCGGCGCCACGGTCGTTGATTCCGTTCCTAAAGATACACCCCCTGCTTCTGATCCTGAAAAGCAGGTCCAGGTCGCCACCGTTCGCGCCGAAAGCGCCGCCACCAAGGCCGGCCTCAAAAAAGATGATATTATCACCACCGTCAACGGCACGGCCATCCATTCCGCCATCGACTTCTACCTGGAACTGCTCGAACATAAGATCGGCAGTCAGATATCTTTCGATATCCTCCGCCCTGCGAATACGGGCAACGGGAATTCTCCTCGACGACAGACCATTTCTATGGTTTTAAAAGCGCGCCCCAAACCCAACGCCACCTTTTTGGCCAAGGAATTGCTCGGTATGAAAATCACCAGCTTGTCCAAGCGGGCCGCGGCCAACTTTAACCGGCTCGCCCAGGAAGGAAATGTCCAGGTCGAATCCGTTGATTGGGGTTCTCCCGCTCATAATGTCGGTATCGAAAAGGGCGATATCCTCGTCGCCGTCGATAACACCATCGTCAAAAATAAAGAGGAATTAGGCTACAAGCTCGAATCCCTCGAACCCGGACAACTGGTAACCCTCACTCTCACCCGGGCCCGTGAACGGGAATGGGATATCGTGGTCGCACAATATGAATGCACGTTGCGCACCCGCAGTCCCTATAAATCCAAAAACGACCAGATCGGTTTATAACGTTTAATTTGTTCACGATTTCTAATAGCTTAAACGGAAAGGACAATTCATGTCAAAACGAACTATGCAAATTTCCTTAGGATTATTGTGTCTTTTCTCTGTTGCTTTGGCCTCGGGAAAATCCTATGACATTCGCGATTTCGGCGCGCAGGGCGACGGCCGGACTCTCTGTACCCAGGCCATACAATCTGCCGTTGATCAATGCGCCGCCAAAGGCGGCGGCACGATCTATTTCCCTCCCGGATCCTGGCTGATCGGCACCGTTTATCTGGAAAATAATATCACGATCCAACTGGACAACGGCTGCACCGTTCTCGGCAGTAAAGAGAAAAAAGACTACGGAGCGACTCGCAAACTTCGGGGAAAAGAAAACGAGACCTTCAGCTATTGGGGTATTTTCGCCGGTAAAAATCTGAAACACATTGCCATCCGCGGTCAGGGAGCCATTGACGGCCGGGGGAAAAATTTCAAATACAAGAACGGCCCCCGACCTAAAAATCTTTATTTCGAAGGCTGTTCGGATGTACTCATCGAAGGCATCCGTCTGAAGAACGCCGGCTCCTGGATGCAGCATTACCGCGATTGTGAACGGCTTACCATCCGAGACATCGCCGTTTTCAACCACGTCTCCTATAACAACGACGGCCTCAATATCGATTCCTGTACTGACGTTATGCTTACCGGCTGCGTGGTGGATTCCGACGACGACGGCATTGTCATGAAAAGTCTATCCTCAAAACCCTGCCAAAATATTACTATCGCTAACTGTATTGTCAGCAGTCATTGCAACTCTCTTAAAATGGGTACCGAATCCGGCGGCGGCTTCCAGAACATCACTATTACCAACTGCACTATTGTCTCGCCACGCTATTCGAAGGTGATCTACGGCAAACAACGCGGATTGGCAGGTATCGCCCTGGAAATCGTGGACGGCGGCATTCTGGACCGTGTCGCCATTTCCAACATTACCATCAAAGGAGTAACGGTTCCGATCTTCATGCGCCTGGGCAACCGGGCGCGCCAATACGATAAAGAAAAACCCAAACCCGGCGTCGGGATATTTCGCAATGTCGTCGTCAGTAACATTGTCGCTACGGATTGCTCCAAAATCGGTTGCTCCATCACCGGACTGCCCGGCCATCCCATCGAAAACGTCACGCTCAGCAATCTCAACCTTGGTTTCGAAGGCGGCGGGAAAAAAGAGGATGCCGCCCGAGAGATTTCTGAAAAACCCGCTAACTATCCCGAAAGTACAATGTTTGGCACGTTACCCGCTTATGGTTTCTTCTGCCGTCACGTGCAGGGACTCAAATTCCATAACGTCAAACTCCAAACCGCCGAGCCCGACCTGCGCCCCGCCCTGGTCCTGGATGATGTCACGGATGCCGTGATCGAGGGGCTCGATGCTCCTTTGGCCACAGGGGCTGCTTCGCCCTATCGAGTAACCGACTCCAAAGATATTTCCTTCCGGTATTGCCATCCCCCCTATAAACCGTGAGCCGGTTTAGTAGATTATCCACTACACACCTTTATTGTGAGTCTTCACGAAATTCAACTATCAATTATCAATTTCTTTAATCTTATCATAGAAATATTTTTTTGTTACATTTTGATCTATCCATCTTGTCAATTCATAATATTCATCAAGATTTTCGTGGTTATACTCTTCATTTTTATAGAAATCTGATGCAGTTATTGAGTTTGCTATATCAAGCCCTAGCAAAGTAATTTCTTTTAATTTTGTTTGTTTCTCATTTGTTGGTTGAAAATCATTAACATATTCAATTATTTCTTTCATATCAATATTCTCAAAGATGTCTCTTATGCCTCCAGGAATGTCTATGTATTCACAAATCATTCCATTTATTATTGCCATACAACCTTCAACGATGAGAAACTTATCTTGATCGTAAAAAAATTTATCACCATCAATATTAAGATATTTCCAATACGATTTATTAAATGAATATGGTGGAACAAAAGCATTGATGGGATCATCAACGTTTTCATGAAAAAACCACAGTATGTCTTTTACAATCTCATTCAATTCATCAAATTTGACTTCTCTTTTAACTTTATCTAGTGAATATATGTAAATAGTCATGTGTTAGCTCCATTCACTAATACAATTAGCAGAGTGAAGTGTGCACTACACACCTTGATTTCTTGGCCATGCCACCTATCCAATTTATGCGATGGTCGCATCCGCTATCGCCAACTCCAAAGCGCGTAAATCCCCATTTCGTTTCTCGTACTGTTCCAACTGCCATTTCGTCTCATTACCGCTTTCCAACATCTCCCGGGCCCTTTGTAACCAGTTTGCGCACCCAAGCTCCACCGCCTTGGACTCTACCAAATCGAACAATCTCGTTAACTGCGCCGGCGTCGATAGGACTTGGCCCGTCTCCGGTTCCAGGATATCGCCTTCCAATCCGTAGCGCATTGCTTTCCAGCAATTCTGCTCTAAACACCCCGGTTCAAATTGGGTTTGTTTTGTACCGGCATAATAGGCGTCCTGATAATACGCCGCCGCTGCCTGGCTCACTGCCGCCAACGCTCCCAGCCGATTTACATCCGTCGGCATATCGAAAATTCTAAGTTCCAGGGTCCCCAGCGGGGGTTGCGGCCTTACGATCCACCATAAGTCCCCCGGTCGCATAATGTCTCCCGCCGCCAGTAACTTTTCATAATACAATTCCAGTTGACCGAAATTCTCAAACTCCGGCGGCAGATGCGTCCGCGGCATCGCGCCGAATAAGTGCGCCCGCGTACTCGCCAGCCCCGTCCGCTGCCCCTCGTAAAACGGCGAGTTCGCCGCCAGCGCCTGCAGCGGATACGCCCACCGCCGCATCTCATGCAGGGCGTACATCGCACTTTCCACCGATCGCATCCCCACGTGTACATGCAGCCCGAACGACAGCAACCGTCGCGACAAATACGCACAGTGCTCTATCACCCACGCATAATGAGCTTCCGGCACGACTTCCAATTCCTGCCAGCGCGAAAACGGATGACTTCCCGCCGCCGCTAATCGTACCCCCACCCGCTCACACGCCTGCGCCAACTGCTTCCGCGTTCGACGCACCGTATCTACTAATTCATCAATCGTTCGACAAACCACGCTCTGCTGTTCCAGTACCGATAGAAACAGTTCGTATGCCACATGTTTCCGTAAATCCCCATCCAGCGTCGCAAACACATCATTCACGCGCGGCGCCAGTTCCGCTGTCACCGGATCGATCAGATGAAATTCCTGTTCCACGCCCACGGTGGGATATTCATTGCTGACAAATGCTTTCATCGAGTAAAACCATCCCGGCAGAAACGCATCGCCAGTCCGCTCAGCATCAACATCCCGGTCCGCAGCGCTTCGTCATTGTAATTAAAGTCCGCTTGATGCAGTTGTGCCGAGCCCGGGCCCATCCCCACTCGAAACAATAATCCCGGCATCTCCGCCAGGTAATACCCGAAATCCTCCGAACCCATACTCGGCGATTCTATCTCCCGGACCTGTTCGATTCCCAATACATCCGAACCGACCTCACGAAACAGGGCATACAATCGGTCATCGGTAATCACCGCCGGCGTATAAGTACGAAAACTCACATTGGCCTGGTAACCGTGGTTCGCACACGTCTGCTGTACAATAGAGTTTATCTCCTCCATAGTTTCCTGGCGTACCCGACGGCGCAACGATCGTAGTGTCCCCGTCAATTCACCCTCATCGGGGATCACATTCGGCTTCACGCCGCTACATACCGTACAAAGACTCACCACTCGGGTATCGGTATTCAATTGACTCAAAGCCTCGATCACTCGTGCCATTTGATGTAGCGGATTTTGAGCTCGTTCCGGTCGCGCCCCGTGCCCACCTTTGCCGATGATTTGAATGTGTATCACATCGCACGACGCCAACATCGTCCCCGCCATACACCCCACCGCCTCCGCCGGTAAATCCGGCCAGCAGTGCATTCCGACAATCGCCTCCGGTTTATCTTCACCCCACGCGCCCGCCGCAATCATCGCCTGAGCCCCCTGGCCCGTTTCCTCCGCCGGTTGAAAGATCAATCGTACTCGACCCGTCATTTCTTCTTTCAAGCGTACCAGAATTCTTGCGGTTCCCACCAGTGTCGCCGCATGCCCGTCGTGCCCGCAACTGTGTGAAAAACCTGGCCTCTGCGAACCGTAATCCAAACCCGCTGATTCCTTGATCGGCAGTGCGTCCATATCCGCGCGCAAGGCCACGTAATGGCCCGGACGCCCTGTATCCAGTTCCGCCACTACCCCCGTTCCCGCAATTCCGGTCTGTACCTTCAGATCGAGCTTCTCTAGCTCCTGGGCAACCAGTGCCGAGGTCTCTCGTTCCGCAAACGCCGGTTCCGGAATCCGATGCAACTGGTGGCGCAGTTCTGTGATCCGATCCAACTCACTTTCAACCAGCTTGCCTAATTTATCTATCCAATCAGTCGCCATTCGTTATTTTTCTTGTCATTCTGAGCGTAGCGAAGAATCTTCCTCTTGCCCTCCACTCCAGATGTACATCGGGTCTAATCACTATCCACTTTTTATTTGTCTTTCGGGCTTCGTCATTGATTCGTCATTCGGATTTCGTCATTCGACATTATTTTACGGGTTCCATCGGATAGGTAAATCGTGATCCACCCCCAGGAGTTCCAACACTCTGCCCACCACCGAATCCACCAGATCGTGAATGGTCTCCGGTTCGGCGTAAAATGCCGGCGACGCCGGACAGATAATCCCGCCCGCCTGGGCGATTCGCTTCATATTCTCCAGATCAATCGCCGTTACCGGTATTTCCCGATGTACCAGGATTAACTTCCGATGCTGTTTCAAGTTCACGTACGCCGCCCGCAGCAAAAGCGTATCCGCCAGCCCCGCCGCGATCGCTCCGACGCTGTGACTGCTGCACGGACATATCGCCATCCCGTCCACCGGAAACGATCCGCTCGCCGGGGAACTCATCATCTCCTCATTAT
>CAZNQT010000292.1:0-6473 GCA_964574885.1 uncultured Pirellulales bacterium | reverse complement strand
GCCTGGGAGCGCATAGTCTCAATCGCGGTATGCTTTTCGCAGATTTAAGTCCCAAGTTAGTGTTCGTGGCCTATTGCCAGATGACATCGCTTTTAACCGGAGCTCGCTTCGAGAAGCGAATAGACCTGGATGACAAGGATCTTCATGCCTATCTCTTCTCTACAAGTGGTTCAGGGATCATCGTCCTGTGGAGAGCTAAAGGGAAGGCTACCGAAATTAGTTTACAGATAGGCGACATCCACCCTACCCTGCTGGATATCTTTGGGAACCAAAAAGAGATCAAGCTCAAAAACGGCATCTTAACCGTGACGTTGACTGGAAGTCCACAATATCTGTTGGCAGAAAGCGAAAGTCTCTCTTCTTTACAGGTCATCGTTGAATAAGCAAACGTAGGGGGGGCTGTGCCTGCCAATTATTCACCCGAGTCAATCAGTTTTCTTGACCACGATCGCCGGGATTTCAGATACGTCCCGGTCCAGTTCCAACTGTACGATGGTGTCGATATCCCGGCGTTGTTCTTTGGGCACGATGATTTCCAACCCCGTGTCGGATTGGTTCACTTTTACCGTGCCTCCCGTCAAAAGTTTGCTGCGCCGGATTTTACCGGGGAGAGCGGGCAACTGCACGGGTTTGTCAGACCATTCGAAGATATGTACGTAAATCGTTCTGTTTTTTCGAGTGGCGGCGCCGTAGCTGCCCGGTTTCCACGGTCCGCCCCGCGTGCCATAGATGCTCTGTCCGTATTTTTTAAGCCACGCCCCGATGCCCCGGAGAACTTCCACCTGGCGCGGTTCGATTCGGCCATCCGGCATCGGGCCGGTGTTCAAAAGCAAATTGCCATCGCCACCGACACACTGAACCAGTATTCGGATGCATTCCTTGACGGATTTAATCCGGTCATTGGGCTTCCAGGACCACTGCGTCCCCAGCGTCATGCACGTCTCCCACGGTTGCCGGTCGTCGTATTTGCCAATCACCTGCTCCGGGGTGTAATAATCGGCGTTTGGTCCGATGTAACGGTCCGCCCGAAATCCGCCTCGGCTACAGTCGAGCCGATTGTTAATGATAATCTGTGGCTGGAGTGTGCGGACCAGGCGGTAAGTGTTCTTTTGGTCCCACGGAATAGTCCCGCCATCCCAATCGAACCAAAGGAGGTCAATGCGGCCATAGTCTGTGAGTAGTTCTTGAAGCTGCGCCTGCATGCGTTTCACGTACTCCGCGTTTCGCTCCCTGCGACAGTCCGGATCGAACCAGTCCATCGGTGAATAATACCAGCCCAGGCGCAGCCCGGCCTCATGTACCGCCGCCGCCAACTCACCGCAGATGTCGCGTCGGAAGGGCGATTTACCGATGTGATAATCAATTACCTTGGTAGGCCAGAGACAGAATCCGTCGCAGTGCTTGGCGGTAAGCACTACATACTTCATCCCCGCCTCCTCGGCGACTTGCACCCATTCACGGGCGTTGAATTTCGTCGGGTTGAATTCTTTGTACAGGTTGTCATAAACCTCCACGGGGATCTCGCCTTTATTGGGGCAGTGGGGATTGGAATTGGCGCGCGACCAACTGATTTCCGTACCCTTCAAGGAAACCGGTCCCCAGTGGATAAACAGGCCGAAGCGCGCCTCGCGCCACCATTGCAAGCGAGTGGCTTTTGCAGGAGGCGCATCGGATTCAGTAACGGCCGAGACCATGCCGGTCAGCAGGAGAGTAAGGCTCATACTGACGGCAAGGATGAATCGGAGGCATCGGCGTCGTTGGATTGGATTGGACTGCATAACAAATTTCCTTTTGCTGCTCGGTATGACAAATTTCCGTAATTTTCGCGTTCGCTATCATAGCCAAATTTGACTCCCACATGCAAGGGAGTCAAATCTTGTTGAAGGTGTATTGGAATTCGCCATGGAAAAATAAGAATTTTTCCATGCCACCCATCCCTCGTGTAATTATACCTATCGTCAAACATGCTCACGCGAGCGTGAGCATGGCACCCGATATATCATTTAACCTTTTGAAAATTTGGGTCAGTCAAAAATTTATGGTTTCTTTGGCTCAGAATTATTTTCGGCATCTTTACCCATTCCTTCCGGAGCATAGGGATAATTGGAAATGCATATTTTATCCAGCTTGGCACCATCTTCGCGATAGGCAATAGTAAGGGTGTGTTCACCCGCTGTCAGCGCATAACCGGTTATTCTTACCCATTCCCATCCGCGCGTACCTAAATTATTAGCCATCACAAACGATCCATCGTCCATTTTCAGCCAGAATGAATCGTCATCCGGGGAGGGACAATTTAGCCGTCCAAATACGGTAAAGTTTCCCTTAGCAGTCAGCGAAAAAGGAATCGTAATTAGATTTTGACTGCCGGCAGGGGCAGCCGAAAGGCTTTGTACACCGGGTTTAACGGTTACGTATTTTCCATTGGAAGCCTGGACATCCGTCGCTATTTTCCAATTCGAACCCACTGTGGCACCTTCAGCTTCAAACGTTACCGTATAGGCATCTCCAGTGTCCGGGAAGACCGGATCTCCAGTTCCCCACCACTTAAACCAGCGAGCATAATCGACGTGACCGTACGGACTTTTCATGACGTTCGTATTTACATTCATATCCCCAAGGAGGAACTTTTCCACAAAGGCCTCCACCTCCGGTCGCTGGCTGTTCGGGAGTTGACAGTGTCCATGTCCCGCGACGATAGAAAAGCCGAACCTGTCGCCTATCCCAAACTGTTTCCAGACTTCATGTGCCGCCCTGCAAGAGACATAGCCCGACTCCTCTGCCAGCCAACCATAATCCGGATTTCCCAGTACGAGCAATGCACGAGGCGCCACCAGAGCCATTAACTCGTGATGATCCATGGGTAGTTTCGAAACCTTGCTGCCGGAAAATCGGAACATGGATTCCCTAAACCAGGCATGACTGGTAGCACCTAGTTTTTCCACGTTCCCCAGGGTTTCTGAGACACGCCATGCAGCGGCGCCGCCGCCACCCGGTTCCTGGGCAATCGTGAGCGCAATACGCTCGTCAAACGCGCCGGCAAAGAGTGCCATTTTCCCCGCAAAGGAACAACCGGTAACGGCCAGGTGCTTTAGATCTAGGGGGAGAACATCCTGAACCAGCTCCAAACCATCGATGATGCGGCTGACTCCCCAGGACCAAGCACTGTAGGCTCCCATATAGGTAAGATCAGGGTAAAGTCTGTTGATGGGTTCTCGACCGCGAATTTGCGTGTGAGACATTACCTGCCCAAAGTTGAAGGTAATTTGGGCAATATTGCGACTGCTAAAGATTTCAGAGGGGAGATTGCCTGTGCCTCTACCTATTCCGATCACTGCCGGGAAGGGGCCATCCCCCGATGGGAGGGTAACTGTCGAAGTCAGCGTGAGGGTGTTTCCGTTCACGGTTACCTTCGCAGTGAGTTTGCCTTCGGAGTAGTCGGCCGTAATGTTCTTCGGGCGAATCGGCTTGGGGCCAATCTCATAATGTTCGATTTCCGCTTTGATCTCAGCACGCCGACGACTCCAGTCGGCAAAGCAGGTAACGCGCCCGCTCCCATCGGACCACTCGAACGGATCGGTCAATGGATGAATGGTGGGCAGCTTGTTGATTGAGGGTAAAACCGGCTTAGGAAAGCTTGCGCCTGTATTCTCAACATCATACACCAGGGGAATTTTCTCAGCATTTGAATTAACAACCGCAAATGTGTTTACCAGAAGCAATAACAGGATTGGTTTTATTCTCATTTTGAAGCTCCTAACATTGTCGGCAAACCACCAGCCCCAAGCTCGCAGACTCGCTTGAGGCTGCCACCCGGTTGGTGATCGATCCCCCTCCTCGCGGAGGGGGCTTTTATGTGGGAGCCACCGGAATGTTCTAAAACGCCATCCACCTCGCAGGCTTGGCAGTTGCCACCCGACAATCCCCCATTGACAGCGGGGCCCAATCGAAGAAGAAATCCCGCAGGAAACGCGGGGTTAATTACGTTCTGCTTTTTTTCGGTTTTGGTTTCGTTCTTCTTTGACGTGCCCGCGCGGGGGAGCCCCAGACCGGCGGGATCATCTTAGCATCCCACTTGTTATATTCCTCCTGGAGATCCTTGAGCGTCTGCGGGTTATCCTGGGCAAGGTTTCGACTCTCCTGCGGGTCCGCTGTTAAGTCATACAATTCATCATCGTCGGTCATACGGACCAATTTCCATTGACCTTTGCGGACGGCATGTCTGGGTCCGGACCGCCAAAAGAGCATCTCATGCGGGGGCGTCTGCTTTTTCCCGGTAAGAAAATCGAGCAAGTCCACACCGTCGAGGATACGATCGGCGGGCAACTTAGCCTGCCCGGCCGCGGCCGCCGTTGGTAGGATATCCAACGATATAACCGGATGCTCATAGACTTTTCCGGTCGGCAGGCGTTTCGGCCATTGCACCATAAACGGCACGCGAATGCCGCCTTCGTACATTGTCCCTTTGGTGGCCCGGAACGGATTGTTGAGCGAACCATTGGCCCGCGGTCCGCCATTATCGTTAATGAAAAACAACAGCGTATTCTCTTCCAATCCGTGCTCACGCAGCCTGGCCAGGATTTTACCGATCCCCTCATCCATCGCGGTTAACATCCCGGCGTATTTTTGCCGCCTCGGATTGGTTATATGCGGAAATGCATTCTTATAGCGTTCGGGAGTCTGCATCGGCGTATGCACCGCATTGTAGGCCAGATACAGGAAAAACGGCTTGGCATGATGCTTGTCGATAAACGCTACCGCCTCCCGTGAAAAGGCATCCGTCAGGTATTCCTTTTCCGCGACCGGTTCCGTGCCGCGCAGGATCGGGTTAAACGTCCCCAAACCTGGATCGATATACGAATGTCCCCCGTGCAGAAAGCCAAAAAATTCATCGTAACCGCGCTTAAACGGATGAAAATGTTTATAAATCCCCAAATGCCATTTGCCGACCGCGCCGGTTACATACCCCGCCGATTTCAACACGTCGGCGATGGTAATCTCTTTCAATGGCAGCCCCACATTCTCCTGCAAACCTCGAGGAGGCGGCCCCGTATTAAACTCATGCCCGAATCGCTGTTGATATCGTCCCGTAGCCAACCCGGCCCGCGTCGGACTGCACACCGGACAGGAAACATACCCGTTGGTGAAACGGACGCCATGCCTAGCGATCGAATCTATGTTGGGCGTGGTAACATCCTTTGCCCCGTGCACCCCGATATCGGCATAACCCATATCGTCGCTGATAATCACAATAATATTCGGCTTACGATTCTGGTCTGATTTACCCTGCCCCCAACTCGCGCCAGAGGGACCCAGGGACAACACCCCGGCGGATACGGCGGCATTTCGTAGAAATTGTCTTCTATTTTGAATAGACATGCGTTCACTCCTTTTGCTTTTACACGAAAGTTTTGCTCGATAGCTTCAAATTGTAAGGTCTTACCACCCTTGTTCGGCGGCCCAGGGGCCGGTGGGGCCCTTCGGTTTGGGTTTGGGCCGGGCCTTCAGGATGGCGCCGGCGATAGCGATGTCCTCGTTCGTGGTAATTTTTATGTTGCTCGCGGTGCTCTCGACGATCGTAACGGGAATCCCCAAGGCTTCTACGAGTTGGGCGTCGTCAGTGATGTCATCCTTGACTTTCTCGCGCTGGGCGTAGGCCTTGCGGATTATGTCGGGTTGGAATACCTGAGGGGTTTGCGCTTCCCAGAGGTCGCGGCGGTCGATGGTTTGTACGATATTGTTATCCTTACCAACTTCCTTGATGGTGCCGACGAGAGGATGGGCCAGAAGCGCAGCACCGGTTTCCGCGGCGGCTTGGAATACAGCGCTGATCTGCTCTTTGGTAACGCAGGGACGGACGGCGTCGTGCAGGGCGATCAGATCCACGTCGTCCTTAACCTCATCCAGCATTTTGGCGACCGTTTCATAACGTTCGGCGGCGCCGTGAATGACCTTAACGCCGTGAAACGCGAGGCTGGCTTCCCATTTGATCTTGAAGAGTTCCTCGTCCTGGGCCGGTATCGCCATTACGATTTGTGCGACATCCTCTCGATCCGCGAAGAGTTCCACCGTGCGGAGAAAGACGGCTCGACCGTCGATGTCGGAGAATTGCTTCTTGGTTTTGCCCTTGAACCGCGTACTGGAGCCCGCTGCGGGTAATAACACTGCTACTTTCAACGCCATACCTGTTTCCTCATCTACGATTCGTATTATCCCGGTGGTTATAGTACCAGTTGGGCCCATACTGTCAAGATTGGTATGTCGGGAAAATCACATTAAGAAATAAAACCATAAAGTACTGATATTAAAGTAGTTACATTTCAACTGCCGCTTAAGGTGCAACCCATAAGTGATCAAATAATCAGTATTGACATTTGAGGCTGACTCTGGTAGAAATAGAATGTTACCGGGGTGCCAGAGACAACCGCCCTCATTAAGAAAGGGTTTTAACCTATGTCGAAGCGAATACTTGG
>CAZNQT010000291.1:0-6490 GCA_964574885.1 uncultured Pirellulales bacterium | reverse complement strand
GCCCGCAGGTGAACATCAAGCCACCGGTGAAGGTTCGAAGCCATTCCAGTTCCCGATTCACGTCGGGCCGGGGAGCCACCACGCCTCCGTAACTTAGCCATACCAGCGAGTGTTGATTATAGAACGCGTCGGCAATATCCAGAGCCCGGTCAATTACAACTTTATATCGCAGACCGCTGCCGGTATTGACCCATGCAATCCGTACGCCACGCGCCAATCCATTATCCAGCGTGCAAGTCTCTATCCCGCCCAGTACATTATGATTGGAAATTTTATTTTTCCAGGCTGGAGTATCTTGCGGTGGGTTGGCCTTTGTAGAGGATTCGCTGTTTATCTGAGCACACGAACAACTGGTTAATAATAACGAAACAACTACAGCCAAAATATTGTTAAGCAACCTACCCTTTTTCATAGGCAACTCCTTCAGCGGCTCGTGATTGCCATTTGAGATCTCATGGTTTGATTTCCCTTAATGGCGGGAATAATAATCAGGATTTCGTATTTCCCCCGCGGCTTCTATCATTGCGCGGAAGTTTTCCGCTTTCACGGGAGGATTGATCTCGCTGGAAGTAGCCAGGAACATACCTCCGGTTTGTAAAACATTCGTTTCCCGAATGTGTCTATGGACTTCCTCGCGAACTTGTGTAGGAGTTCCGTGTTCCATAAGTTCCACGCCATCTAATCCACCCGACCAGACCAGTTTGGGATAGGCACTCTTTAAATGTACAATATCCATCCCGCAGGCCGGTTCCAGGCAATAGAATCCATCTACTTCGCAATCAATTAAATCCGGTATGGCCTCCCGATAATTGCCGTCACTATGAAACAATACCTTGATGCCATGTTCGTGCCAAGCCTCCGTTACCCGTTTCACATAGGGATAGAGACAGTCGTGCAGAAACGCGGGCGGAAAGATCGGACCTTGTTTCGCGGAAAAATCTTCCGGAACGAGAATAACCGGCGAAAGCTCCACGTCCGCCACGGCATGAATTCTGCGCAATTCATTTTCCACCGAAACTTCCAGGAATTCATGCATCACTTCCGGATAGATATGATAAAAATACGTAAAAATTTCCAATCCCATGGCATCGAACACAGAACACATACCGGTGGTGCTGAAGTTGAGGATAACCGTAGCGCCGATTTTCTGCTGTAAGTTCAGCATATATCGGCGATAACTTTCCCGCATCGTTTCGGGATCGAACTGCCGACACTGAAATGTTTCTTCCTGCCCCGCCAACCAGGGACAATCCGGCTCAAATTTTAAGGCGCGAATTTTATGCGTTTTTCGGATCAACCAATCTCGGGCCCCGTGTTCGTCCGTAAAAGGCCGGCTCACATGCCAGGTATTCCAGTTGTCATTTTGCAAAACAAAGCCATCTTCGGTCGTGACTCGCTCCGTACCCCGAGGAGCGGCGGGAGGCATAATCAGATCCGTAGTCTTCCGGATGACTTCACAAATATCATCGAGGGTATAATTAAATCCCTCAATGTTTTTCCTGGTGTATATGTTGATAACGTCGGCGTTATAGCTCAATTGCTCCAGAATAGCTACCCGATCCACAGGTTGATGCGTTAGGGTATATTCGACACGCTTACGTTTGCCCAGTACGTCATCAGGAAAAATCTTGTCTAATGGCACAGCACTAACATTCGTCATGATTCTTAAATCGACATTTGTTCAGCCAAGCATGGGCCCCCATTCATGGCTTTATTTTTTATTCCAGCCGGCAAATGTTGCTTAAAAAGCGCCTTTTCTTGGCAGATCAGGATTATCGAGTTCCAGTAGAGCATAGAGCAGGAATCCAACGCCGTCATTGGACTGGTAGTAAGGTTTGGCGGGATGGCCTTTGAAGATACCGTTCCTATATAATTTTTCCACCGCTTCCGTCGCCAACGATTCTGCAACCTCGAGATAATGTTGGTTTTGCGTTGCCCGGTAAAGATGTACAAAAAACGAAATGGCTCTGCCGTAGTTCTCGGCATAAGTCCCCTTGGTTTTCACCACATCCGGCATACTGGCTTCCACCTCTGTCTTCCACCATTGCCCAAGGTAGGGAGGCAGATTTTTTTCAACCACTTCCGCCCAGCGTAAGGCTATCGCAAGCAATTCCGGGTCACGACCGCTGCCGTAGTCGGATAATTCGTAAGCATATATTGCCGATTGGGAAGCCACCAGCGGAAATTCATAAGAATACATATTCGTTCGCCACACATCCACATGGCCCACGGGCGCCCAGGCCCCATAACCTCCGGTACTGCCTTTTACGCCGGGAACGGGAGTACCGTCCAGTTCCAACATCCCCCAATACGTACGTTCCTGATCATCCCAGCCATACTGATCATACGCCTTGATGTATGCGATAGCAATATCGCGGAAGTGATCGTCGCCGGTCAGTTCATAGCAGTACAGCAACTGGGAGGCATGGGGGCCGACTACCGAGGTCATACAATGATCTCCGTCGTAGCGACTGCCGGCAAGCCCGGGGGCATCCGCTACGAGGTTTGTGCTCGTATTGCGGTTATTCCAGTGCCAGTCGGCTAACAGATGAGCCTTGTCGAGATACGCCGGATCGCCCGTCACGCTATACCTAAACGCGAATGCAATTGCGAACGAACCGCCCGAAAAGGAAAAATCACAGCCACAAGCGCCGTTGTCGTGCCGATTATGCTGACCGGTTGTCTTATTACAGATATGCCGGTCCCAGATCATATCCACTTCCGTCATCACGGCGCCTGGATTCAGTCGATACATATCCAACCAGTCGGGATGTTTGATCAAGATCTCATGGGTGCCGTCGCCGTCATACTGTTCCGTAAACGCGTTCCAGTAACTGTGCGAGCCCCAGTAAAACAGTCCGTTAGCTTTTTGGCAGTGATTCATGAAATAGGATAAATAGGCATCGGCTGCTTCGGCGTATCGGGAATCTCCTGTTATCTCGCTGCTTAGGTATAAGGTTTTAATCGTCGGCTGATCGAGCCAGGCATTGGTGCCGCCGGGGCTGAGTCTTCCATGGCAGGGACGACCTTCGGTACGAATACACGCATCATAAAAAACGGGATTGGCTAAGTTATCCTCACAGTAACCCGGACAAAAACCCTGGAGCGGATTCTCCGGTGAAGTGAGTGTATCAACGTTAATGATGGACATGAACATCGGCGTGTGAATTGAGCCATACACGTCGGTGCCATGTTCTATCAAAGTATTTAAACAAGTAAGTACTAGATTCCGCCAGGGCTTCTCGCAATTTTGATCTTCCGGATTATTACATCGGATCCAGTTCGCAGCAATAGTATGAAACTCATCTAAATCGTAATGATTCAACCAATCATTCAAGAAGAATCGTAAATCGAGAAGATCGATATAACAATCCAAATTGTAATCCCCGTTGAGATTGAAATTCATCGCCGAGACGCCGTCACAGGCGCCGGGATCGCTGCCCGTGGTCTGGAAACTCCATACCTCTCCTTTGGCGATCCCGGAAGAATTGAACTCATCCACTCGCCAATAGTAAATTGTATTAGGTTCAAGCCGATTCTCTGACGAATAATCTTCATCCCCCAGTTCTTGAATCCCCCGACCGGGAAACGCATTTGGATCGGCGGCATTGGCAACCTGCTCATAGTTGGCGCCCAGATAAATATGATGAGAAACAGCGTCGGCGCCGGAAAACCAATGTAAAACCGGATTACGAGCTACTACATAGGCGCCATCGACAGGATCAAGATTCCTGGCCTTGCCGGAAAGTGTCGTGAAGCTCCATATCTCGCCCTTGGTAGTGCCGGCGGCACTTACCTCGTCTATGCGCCAGTAGTACGTTGTGTCATATTCTAACGGCGCGGCAGGCGTATAGGTTTCTTGGCCGAGTAACTGATTGCCTCGTCCCGGCAGGGTATATGGATCAGCGGCATCATAGACCTGGGTATAATCGGCGCCGAAGTAGATATCGTGGGAGATCGCATCCAGACCCGGTTCCCAGCTTAAACTCGTTTGGCGCATTATATCTATCGCTTCATTGTTCGGGGTTGGCGCATACGCCTGCTCGGTCCGCATCTTAATATGTAAAATGGGAGTAAGTCCGAACAATACTGCATCGCCCCAGGTCTGACCGTAATCCGTTCCATCCTCGTCCGCAATCAAAACCAGACAAAATTTCCCCTCCCCGTCAATCGCAGACTGAAGTAAGGCCAGATCGGCGACACTGGCTACACTGTCCAGATAAGCGCCTTGCTGGGAGGGATCGGTACTGGCAGGAGGTAGATTGTACGCCCCGAGTGATTCCAGAACTATTTTACCGGCGTCTTTTTCGGAAAAGTACGTATTCCAATCCAAAGAACTCAAGGCGGCGCCGCTGGAGCAGTCGATAACCGCAGCGCTCTGTTTGATGGGTTTGCTGTAGTCGGACCACCCATGAACGGCGGAATACAATCGGAGGGTAGCTTCGGCAATGACGCCGGAGGCCAGACTGCTTAGATCAAACTCAATCAGACCGTAACGCCTGGCGCCATCAGGGGAGGCACTGGACCAAACAGAAACGCCGTCACCGTCATAAGTAGTATCCGGATAGCTCTCTCGGATCCAAATCTCATTAAGAGTTTCGAAATCAAATTCGGTCCCCAGGCTAAGATCGAGAATCGCGGGTTGGGAGACGCCGGCATGGTCCTGGGACCAGCCGATATCGCCCCACGATTGACCGTAATCGGCGCCATCCTCCTCGGCTATCAGAACCAGGCAAAGCGTCCCGTCTCCGTCGATCGCCGTTTGAATCAGAGCAAGATCGACACTACTGGCGGTGCTTACTACATACTCGTCTTGTTGAGAGGGATCGCCGGAGGCCGGCGGCAAATCATAGGCGCCTAAGGATTCCAGGGCTACTTTGCCCACATCTTTTTCCGATTGGTACAGATTCCACGTTAATGAGGTTAACCCTGTACCGGTAGTGCCGTTGATGACGAAACATCTCTGTCGAATCGGTTTATCAAAGTCGGAATAACCGTAATCCCCCGAAAACAACTTCAAGGTGGCATTAGTTACGATCCGGCCCTGTAATGAACTCAGATCAAATTCATACAGACCATAACGTCGAGCCCCGTCGGGAGATACGCTCGACCACACCGAGACCAAATCATCTTCATACGTTACATCCGGGTGACTTTCCCGAATCCAAATATCTCCTCCCGCTGAGATTTCCATCGCTTCGATTTGGTGCGCAAGTAAAACGCCTATAATGAGTGCAATATAACTGATTGTCTTGCTGAAAATTTCTCTCTCCTTTTAGCCGTCCTTTGCCTGATTTCATCTCCATCCTGGAATACAATGGCAGCGAATCGTCACCCTTTACCATTCATTCATACGGCGATCTACGATCCACATCAGATCCGGATTAGGAGGATTAAAACTGCATTCTTCCCGCAAAGCCGTTTGTTTATCATAATCCAGCTCGTTACAAATTTCTACGGTTCGCTCGTCCTGCCACTTCTGTGTTTCTGCATGACCGTCCGCAAAGCCCCAGTTGCAGCGATCGCGATGCCAACTGGCGACCACATTCCACCATTCTGCCTCGGCATAGGATGGCGCCCAGATATCCCAGTACCCCATATTCCAGCCACGGTCATCCAAATTTTCCACGAAGACAAATTTGTTTTCCGGATATCTTATATGGCTGTATTTTTTAACATTCATGGCATAGGGAGAGGATATTTGATATCCGGCCGAAATCGTGTAACTCCGCCAGGCCGGTTCTTTCCCAAATCGAGAGTTCTCATGCAGTCGCCAATCCGATTTACAGTGATATGCGTCCAGGTTCATCACGTAGGGATAAAGTAAGCCGTTCCGTATGCCTCTTTTTTTATCCTCCAGCGGAGCATCCTTCCAACCGCTCCCGAGACTGTAGCCGGTATAGATCCCACTTTCATCCTGCGGGAATTCCACCCAGGCATACCAATGCTCTGGATCATAGTTAGGATTCTTACCCCGTATTCCTACGTATCCTCCCATGACATGAGAAGGTCTTTGTTCTCCGTGGCATACATTTGCCAGCCTTTCGCCAATACGCTCAAGTTGCCAAAACATACCGTCATTTGGGCTTGATCCCGGGCGGATTGTAAGGCGGGCGCCAAGATCGATATTAACACCGCAATAATGGCCACCACGATCAGCAATTCGATCAACGTAAATCCATTCCCTTCACTTTTACGTTTCATGGTCTCATGCCTCTCTCTTAATGGTATTTCACTTTGGATTCTAATTTCCATTCTCACAGCAAAAATTCCTAAAGCGAAGCGGGAGGGCTGAGGTCCCGCTTCACATTGTGCACACTATATAATGTAAGTTGCATGCAAGTTACATCTTCTAGAAACAAAACTTTTACTTTCGCTTCCGGCGTAGCAGCGCCAATCCGCCCAGACCTGCGAGAAGCATAGTTGCCGGTTCCGGGACGGCCCACACCGTCGTCTTGCCGGGATTGACGTGGTCGTAGTCATATAGTAC
>CAZNQT010000290.1:0-6504 GCA_964574885.1 uncultured Pirellulales bacterium | reverse complement strand
GGATTATCCGAAAGGGAATCGATCGTGGGAGAGTTATTGGGAGACTCAATATTGACGGTCGCGCTGACCACATCGCTCCAATCACTTTTATCATCCTTAGCGAGAGCAAAGAAGATATTGGTCCCGTTGGGAAATTCATCCGTAGGGCCGTAATAACTCCAGCCATCTGCTCCGTTACTATCATATCCCAAATACTGATCTAATACATCAAAGGCGCCGCTCCCATTGGCGTCACGATAAAAGGCAACCATTGTTACATTCCCATCGCTGTCATTAACATTATTCGCGGTCAGAGTGATTGAGGCTCCCTGAGTCACCGGATTGGGAGTAACGCTCAAGGATCCTATGGTTGGCGGATTGTTCGGGGGTATGATCGTCCCGGTCGCCGAGACCGCATCGCTCCAGGCGCCGTCATTATCCTGGGCCCGGGCAAAATAGGTAATGGAACCTAAGGGAATGGAAAAACCGGACAGCGAACCGGACCAGCTCCATCCGTCGGCGCCACTATCGTCCGTACCGAACATTTCGTCCGTATCCGTATCCAGTTGACTGTTGCCGTTGGTATCACGATAAAACTCGACCAACACTACCGTACCGTCGGTATCGGTAACATTCCCCGCCGTCAGGGTTAATATGCTGGTTTGACTGACCGGATCGGGTACGTCCGTCAGTGAGTCAAGGGTCGGCGCCGCATTGACCTGTCCCACGCTCGAAGCGACAGCACTCCAGAGGCCATCGTCATCCTGGGCCCGAACAAAGTATCGATTGCTTCCCAGGGCGAAATCACTCGTGGAACCCGTCCAGCTCCATCCATCGGCGCCGTTGGTATCCGCCATTAACAGGGTATCGTTATTCACATCCAAGGCGCCATCGCCATTGCTATCGTGATAGAACTCCACCCGGGAGATAATATCCCCCGGATCGCTGACCGACGCGGTCAGAGTCAAATCGTCTCCTTTAGTCACCGGATCCGGAGTATCGAAAAACGTAACGATCGTCGGCGGCCAATTCAATGGATCGCCCGCCCTCCAGTTGATCGGATCGTTGCCGTATTCATCATTATGAATCCGGGTCAGCGATTTGCCGAATCCGTCCGGCTCCGTCGGCCAATCGGGAGGATCGTCATCGTAATTGATCCGGTCTTGACGGATGTAAACGCGATCATCTTCCTCGGTTCCATCGACGGGAATCTCTCCCGGTTTGGATAGTTCCAACCGCTCACCGCCTTCGCTGAGCCGGGTATCATTTTCAAAAGGACCAAACACTTGCACTCCTGTCGGTATCGTTCCATATCGGGTTTCAAATTCACTGAAGTCCGTTAGATTGTTCGGATCGATGTTGGCAATGACAACGGTCCCAAAGGCCGGAATCACGGTGCCCAGGGGAAAGGTAAAATCAATCCCGTCGGTAAATTTCCAGGGAATCGTCCCATCTCCCCTTGGATCCGAATCATGTACCTCCAGCGTAATCGCCAGGCCCGTAATATTCGTCAATTCCACATAGTCCCATTTATCATCATCGGGATCCATGGAGGGATTATACATAATCTCACTGATGACGATCGGGCCGACTTTCGGATCGGAATTGGGTAAACCGGGCGTCGGTACTTCCATCGCTACGAAATTATGCGTACTGGTGCTTTTTTCATACCGACCGAAGGATACATTCGTTTCGGAAGCGCCGAAATCCCGCTCTTCAAAATATCCCGTCAGATTGCCCGCCGCATCCGCCGAGTACAAATAGACGGTTTCCCCGTCATCACTCAACTGGAAGGCTTTGTTGACTCCCGCGTTACCATTATCACCAAAATAGTCGTCTTCTTCCAATACGATATACTTGGTCTGCAAGGGGCCGACTTCAAAATAGGGATCGTCCGGAATCTGAAACTTGGTAAAACCGTATTCGTATTTCGGAGGATCTCCATACATACCCGGTACCAATCGGCTGTCACTGAGATACCAGTGGGCCAGATCAATCGTTTCGGTATCGCTGGGATTGCTGATGTAGATTTCGATCCAATCATTCCCGTCATGAGAATGGGCCATGATTTCATTGATAATAATCGGGCGCGTGGCAGGATCGAAGACGTCATTCTCTCCCGGCGTACCGAGATATTGACTGCTGGGACGCCAACCCCCCCGACTATCCCATTCATCCAGATCATCTTCGTTTTCGTCCACTATCTGTAGGGAAAACCCTTCGTAATGAACGTCATTTATCGTCCCTTTACTGTCGGTTACCGGGTACCAGCTATCATTATATTCAAATTCTTGAATTATCTGGGTATTATCCGGCCCCGACGGATCCACAATGAGTCTTAAATGTTCATGATTATCGGAAAGGGCGTTGCCCGGCGCATCGTATTGGCCGGCAATCTTGGAGTTATATCCGGTGCCATATCGTTCGGTAAACGCGGCGGTATTGCGGACGACCAATACGATCTCCTGGGGCCCCAGACTGGTCACATTACTCCCGGTAAAAGCATAATCAATCCCCTCCAGGTCCAATGGATCCGAGGGATTATAGTCGTCTTTTACGAACGAAACATCCGTCAAATCGAGAGTCACATCGGTACTGATGTTCTTCAGCTCGACATATTCAAACTGATCGTCGCCATAACTGCTGCTGGGATCTTCCAGCGGGTTGTACATGATCTCCGTGATCCGCAAATAATTCACTAAATCCAGTGCCGCATCCAGTAAGACCCGGGGTTCCAGCGTTTCCATCGTTAGTGTGGATTTCGGGAGCGTCTTACTTTCCTGGTTGATTCTCTTTTGCCGATTGCGTCGCAGTCGCCTCATATACTTCTCCTTCTCATACCTCCGTCAGGTCTGACAATACGCTTCATGATACCATCTCTAACCACTCATACGGAATATAAGAGTCATGTCGGGTGGATTTCGTTACGGTTTTTCTCTCTCCTTCGTTCTGTGGCAGGCCCGCCCCGGCAGCTTCGCTCAACTCGGGCGCGGATTCTTCCCCGACGATTTAGTGCAGGATCGAAATCCTGGTAAAGGTAGTACCATAAATTATCCTCTTTTCTCTATCTCATTATCTACGAGACGGAGGTAAATTTCAAGAAAAATCCCCTAATAATTTGCTAAAAAAAATCTGACCTATAACTGTAAAACATTATCAGACAATTACTTATAGGAACCAAACACTACCGGCCCCAATCTCTACAATCCTCAGGGACCGATAAGGTAAACTACGGATATGAATAGATGAAAATTACTGACTACAGAGTTGTTTCTGGGGATGCTTCAAAGATTTTCTCGACGCAGCGGCGACCATATCGGCACCGGTAAACCCGCAAAGCGATTCATAAGAACCGCCTGAAATGCCAACCACATCACCACCACCGCCATCAGAAATAAATTGAACCAGCCCGTGATCATCCCCAACGCCACCACCAGACTACTGGCACAGGCCGGCGGATGAGGGCAATCGAATAATACTAAAAATAAACACGCGGTGGCCAATCCTAACGTTGCACTGGTAAATAAGGGCCATCCGGCGGCCTCCATACTGACCGGCAGTCCCGATATAAGGCTGATTATATACCAGGAACCATACCCACATAGTAAACAGATACAATGCCCTAAGATCACGCTGCGGGGCGCCCCGGCTTTGGATAAGGGGCTGCTGAATAGAATAAAGGTCGAAGGACCCAGAGCGGGAAATACCAACGGTAGATTCGTCAACCAGGCCAACACGCCCACCGTGAGAATCGTCACCCCCCCATTGACGGCCGTCAACAGCGAAATCGCTTTCTTCTCATCATAGCGAGATAGCAGTGCCGGCGTACTCATCCGCGCCCGCCAAAAATGCCAACGGGTCTTGAGCGACACTTGTCCGCCTGTCTTACTCATATCGCCTCTCAATCGAAGAAAAACCTTACCCGATCAACCATACCTATTCATACATCGGATATTGAGCGCCGATGCTTAATCCTCATATGAACTGGTTAAAACTAAAAAATCCCCCCAAATATCTCCTAAATAAATCAGATATGCGGATCGAAACTTGTGTGACGATTATGAGGTATATCATCTCGGCGTTGCGTCGGGCAGCCCGCCATCGACGGGGAGCGTAGCGCCGGTAGTTGGTGTTTGTCGGGTGGCAAAGAACAGGACCGCGTTGCCCACGTGCCGACCCGTGATCCGGGCTTTCAACAAATTGCGATTACGATAGTATTCCTGGAGTCCCTCTTCGTCGAGACCGCGGGCCTTCATGCGATTCGCGCCCACCTCCACCCAGAAGCCCGATTTATAGTCCCCTTCGGAAAATACCCCGTCCGGAGCGACCATATTGACCCGAATGCCATGCGGAGCCAACTCCAGACTGGCGATACGCCCCAATTGATGAGAGGCGGCTTTGGTGGCACTGTAGGCGCCAAAACTGGCACTGGGAGAGGGAACGTTTTTGGTGGAGACAAGGATAATATCGCCCCCATTGTTCTGGAGGGTGAATTGTCGGGCGGCTTCGGCGATAGTCAGGAGCGTTCCTTCGAGATTTACCTTTTCCAACTGACGAAAGGACTCCAGAGGCATTTTCTCGATGGTGGAGACCAATCCGATGCCGGCATTGATGACCACAATGTCAACTCCGCCCCAGGTCTGGTTGACTTTTTGAAAGGCCGCAGCAACCGATGGTTCCTGTGTGACGTCCAGAGGAATACCAATCACACGTTCCCTGGCAGTTTGTTTTAAATCGTCAATAAAACTATCGAGTTTTTCACCGGCCAAGTCGGTCGCGGCCAAATAGCAACCCTGTTCCAGTAACGTCTGACAAATACCATAACCTATGGCCCCTGCCGCACCGGTGACCAGGGCAACCTTATTATGCAACGGGTGTTGCGTATTATCCCCGGATTCCCGTTCGAGACGGATTATTCCCAAATCGCCCAGGCGTATCGACTTGGGTATGGAGCTATATTGTTTAGTATAAGCATCGAGGGCGGATTTTAACTGCTCTCGGATTGTTTCGGGTTCCTGGTCTATTGGAAGAGATTCGATTCCCAAGGAATTCTCCTCGACGATCTCATCCGGTTTATCTATACAACGTACGATCACGGGGCTATACGGGATATCCGCATCCCCGGTGGGCGAGGCCAGCAGGCCCCTCACAATAGGGGCGATCCGGGCGAGCGGATCAGGCGCTTCATGTTTCATAAATTATCTTCCCTGGTAAAATTTGATTCGTACAAAATTTTAGTTATTGGCTTTCGCAACATTCTTAACCGTTTCGATCATATATTGGGCATTTTCCAGCGGTGTTTTACCATCGAAAACGGCACTTCCCGTCACAATGATGTCCACTCCCAGCGCCGCTACCTCGTCAATATTGCCCTTCTTAATCCCTCCGTCCACGCCAATCAGTACGTCCCTACCGGTATCCCGGATGAACTGTTGTAGTTTCGCAATCTTTTGCCGGGTGGACGGTATAAACTTCTGGCCACTAAAGCCCGGATTCACTGCCAACAGTAATACCATGTCCAGTTCCTCGATCAGCGGCTCAATCACTTCCATGGGAGTGCCGGGATTGAGTGCCAGGCCGCGCAGAATTCCTCTGTCGGGATCATTGGCATTCGTCATCTTCCCCAATGCCTGAAGCACCTGATGGATATGCCGACCGGACTCGGAGTGAACGGTGATCATATCCGCGCCGGCCGCTAGATAACTTTCAATCTTAGTCCATGGCTCCTCAATCATCAGATGCACGTCTTTTAAGAGTGGCGTTTTCAGCGCTTGAATCAATGGCGGCCCCACGGTCATCATCGGACAAAAACAACCATCCATAACATCGATGTGCAGCAGTTTCACCCCGGCCTCCTCCATGAGCTTCAGTTCGGAGCCCAGGGATAAAAAATCCGCCGTAAGCACCCCCACACTGATGAGCGGCGCTGCTTGTCGTAATTCCGTAAAGAGATTCCTATGTTGCATACTTAGTCATCATTTCTTTTCATTTTTAAGCGATTCATATAAATCGAGAGCATCTTGGGGTTTCATATTTTCGTGCACAATTTTGGTCACTGCCTGCATCATCGCCTCCGGGGCTTGGCTCTGGAATATATTTCGCCCCATATCCACCCCGGCGGCGCCCTGCTGGACCGCGTTGTAAGCCATGGTCAGCGCGTCGAGTTCCGGAATTTTCTTCCCGCCGGCCATCACAATCGGCACCGGACAGGAGGCGGTTACGGTTTCGAATTCTTCCGGCACATAGTAGGTTTTAACGATATGCGCCCCCAGTTCCGCACAAATACGACACGCCAGGCGAAAATACTTGGCATCTCGTACCATCTCTTTCCCTACAGCAGTCACCGCCATCGTAGGGATGCCGTAACGCAGGCCCATATCCACCAGTCTGGTCATGTTATGTATCGAGCGCGTTTCGAATTCACCGCCGATAAAAACCTGCAGCGTGATCGCCGCCACATTCATACGTATGGCATCTTCAATATCCACGGCCAATTCCTCATTCGATAATTCCTTGAGAATGCTC
>CAZNQT010000289.1:0-6508 GCA_964574885.1 uncultured Pirellulales bacterium | reverse complement strand
GAGGCCAACTGCGCGAGTCATTGTATTCAAACGAGATGATCTCGGCGTCGTATCGGCCGCGGATGACGATGTCTTCGCCCCCGTTATCGAGAGAACCGGTGTATTGACCGGCCAGGTTTATCACATTGCCGTAACGAGATTGGAATTCGGCGAGGTCTTCGACGACAACGACGTATTGACCGGGTTGCAGCGAAGTGACCGCGCCGTCGATAAAATTGAAGGTGATCCCGCCGGTAACGGTCACGGCGGACACATCGAGCGGATCAGGCCCCATGTTGCACAGTTCGATAAATTCATAATCCTTGCCGCCAACCGAATTGTACATCAGTTCGGTCACCCGCAGATGCTCTCGAAGCGGACGCTCGGTGACAGTGGATGTGATCGTAATCATTTCGGTGTGAATAAGATTTCCCCGGAAATCATACGCCAGGAAGACTACATCATTCACTCCCGGTTCGAGCGGGACATTCGTGCTCCAGTGAAAGACCTTGCTCGTGCCGGAACCGGTGCTGGTCCATGACAATTCCAGGGGCAGATCATGGCCCTGCAGGTAAACTTCCTTGACATTGATCCACGCGTTACCGTTTACCTGGGCATACAGGTCGTCAACCATGGAATCGTATTCGGTGATTTCAAACGGATACTCAGGGGCGACGCAATTGGCGAGTTCGCTCGATAGATAATCGTTGCGTTGCTGGATAAATGACAGATGACTGTCGAACGGCTGTGAAGGGAGCATGCCGCCGAACTGATCCGTCCAATGTTGCATGTATGTTCCATTGTAGGCGGTGCTGAGGACGTCATGGACGTGGCCGTAATAGAGACGTTCATAACCGGGGGTCGATATGATCTTCGACAGATCGGAATTCCCAATCAACGGACGAGTCGAAGAGTAAAAGGCGTCCAGATCGTGGGGGAAATAAAGCGCCCGGCCGTCCGACGGGCGAATGTAAAACTGGGCATTATGCTGAGCATTAAAGCCGTATTGATCGCCGGCGCCCGACGCTACGGCTATCGCAAAGTTATTGAGCCATTGATCGACGTCAATCATCTCGGCGACGTTGTCGTTGAACGACGAACCTGACGTGCCGAACTTCCCGGCAAAATCGATGAGAGACTGATAGTAATCCTGATCTTGATTATTTTTCTTTAAGAATTGCCAACGATAGTTTTCTTTATCGCTTCCATAGTCGCGAACCGCGATATCATAGATCACATCATCCGGTTGCGGGATTTTATAGTCCTCCGGATCGCCTGACAGGGTGAGGTAGGGATAGTAGATCAGTTCGTATTCATAGACCTGGCCGTCGCTGCCGTTTTCAAACTGGCCGTCAAGAAACTCCGATCCGAATCTTGCCAGTTGAAGTTCGGCGGAACTGGTATGCTGATTCGACGGGGCGATCACTTTGATCAAATCGCTGTACTTGCTTAACTGTCCATTTCCAACCCGGTTCATTACCAGATTGATCAGCATCTCCTGCTGGCCCGGATAGGTTCCTTCGGAACGATCGATGGCGACCGTTTCGTGGACGCCGCCGAACAAATGATCGGATGGGAATCTCAGATTGAAACCAACATTGTCGGCTTCATGTCGGTGGCGCTGGCTGCTTTTAAGCCGCACGCCGACATCGTAGAATATTTCATTTTCCTCATAAATGACCGTCGCTCCCACCCGATCATTGCTCATCAAATTTATATTCGTATGCATCCAGTTGTAATCGTCTGCATTCATAATGATGCGGAAGTTGTGCAGGCCGTTGTCAGCGGCCAGGCCGTCGTCAACTTTATACAGGGCCCGCGAATCGGGCCCGGCCGGCGGAAACATCGCGATATTGCCCAGGCCGTCAGTCGCCTGGATATAAAACTGCACCACGGTTGCCGCCGGTTGAGGGGGTATCTGTCCCGTGCCTGTCTCCGCGCCGTCCCTTGTCATCGCGACGCTGTTCCAACTCAGGCCGTCGATCCTCCAGTGCAACGTCATGCTCGAGACGCCATCCGGATCGTTGGCGGCGACGGAGACGGCGACCGGTTCGCTTTCAAACGGCACGGGAGGGAAATGACTCAGGTCGCTGAATGTCGGACCGACGTCGGCCTGGTATCGAGTATTCTGAACGCCGGGAGAGCCGTTTCTTTCCGGCCGATCGATAAGAGTGGTCCGAGGCAGGCGGTTGAAGTACAGTCTGCTGTTAAGCTGGTTGGATCCGGCCACCCATTTTGCCTTGAAAGATATCTCATACTGTGTGCCGTTGGAAATAGTCCGTCCATCGGCAAGCGTAGTTTCCGCATGATTGTGCATGTGCCCGGTCGTGCCGGTGGCAATAAACCGCAAGACGTGATTGGAATTGTCGTTAGGGTCAACAATGATTTCGCTATGGCTGTGATTGCCAAGTATCCTCCATTTGTCGGTGGTTCCGGATTCAAAAGTTCCGTTTTGAATTAACTCAATGGCGGCGCCGTCGTAATCTTCTATAACGCTGATGTCATCAAGGAGAACTTCTCCCGCATCCAGAAGGCCGAGTACGAATTCGTTCCACTGGCCGTCCGGACCGACCGCACTGGCTTGGGCCGTGCCGCGGTACGTATAGGTCTTCCACGACGTTGCCCGGCCTTCATCGCTTGCCATCCAGGCGGTTGCCTGGGCGTTGTCGGAGCGGGGATTTCTCAGTTCCAGGCTGGCGCCGTAACCATCGGCGAAGTCAGGCCAGGGTTTACCGTCAAAATATCGAACCTGGTCCGCCAGATTTTTGTTGTCGTCCACCAGGACGATCCGGTCGGTTTTGTTCGACAATCTGCCGGCATACTCCCCCACGATGCGAATGTCCGGATATTTCGCGGCCATCTCCGAGGCTTGGTGGGCTATCACGATATATTCATCCGGATCAATCACGGTGCCCGTTTCAAAGTTGTAATCGACGGCGTCCGTAAGCTTCCACCCCGTCAGGCCAACGGGATGGTCGCCCTTGTTGTATAGTTCGATCCACTCCTCGGGAGATTCCCCGCCTTCTATCCAGGGCGATATCTGCTGACGGGCTTGAAGCTCGGGCAGGAGGATCATGTCCGAGCTGGTCTTTCCAAAATTAAAGCCATGGAGGGCAAGGATATTCTCTCCCTCGACCAGGGCATCAAGGTGTTCCGTAATGTCAAAGCTCTCAAAGGCTGTTGCCTCATGCCCATTGGTTGCCTGCGAATTCCATTGGGCCGGCGATGGAACATAACTGCTGCGCGCCACTTCTTCGCCGTTGAGGTAAGCGATAAACGCATCATCGTAGATCATATTAAGCGTTAATTGTTCAATCTCGTCAACCGCGGAAACCTCAAACGGTATTCTCACGTAAATGCTGGCGTTTACATCGTACATATCATCATGGACATCCGTGCCAATCCAATTGTCATAATCCCCGCCGGCGTCTCTTTCGTATCCAACGCCGGTCGTGGAACCCGTACCGCTGTCCCAGTCGTCATCGTCAAACGGCTCGTTTGCTCCCGTCCAGGTACTGCCCAGAGCATCATCGACCGGCACCAGGGCGGCGGCCGGGGCGCCTGACGCAAGAAGTGTGCTGGTTTGAAATTCGACCTCTTGTTCGGGAATGTAACAATGGTTGTACATGATTTCGTTGATGACAATGTCATCGTTAAAATTGAACACGTTTTCCGCGCCCGGCGTGGGATAATCAGGGTACTGCCACCTGCCCGTCGCCTCCGGATACCGTCCGCGATGCGAGTTCTTCACCACCGCAGCGTCCAGCACCGCATCTTTGCCTGGCACATATAAAAACAACCTGTCCTCGTCGGCGGGCCAAAAGCCCAGGGCGCCGCTGCTGACCGTCAGGTACTCTCCCGCATTAAGCGTCCCGGAGGGAAAAATATATTCTCCCGTTACCTCCCCGGCGCAGGAGATGGTATAGCCCGTTAAATCAATTGCCGTTTCACCGTAATTAACCAATTCCAGCCAGAACGGAGCGTCCGCCGCGCCGGTCACCTCATTAATTGCAATTTTGATCGGCTCGGCGGAGGCGGCCGGCATTTCCCTCGCGTTGACGACGGCGGCGAACAACACATCGTTGTCCTGGCTTGACTGGTGCACTTCCACGGCCAGCAGATTGTCGCCGACCGTCATGTTGTTAACCGGTATCGAAATAAAACCGCTCAGGGACGGCTCGATAACGTCGCTCGAAGCCGCGGTTAAATAATTGATTACGCTACCGGGCATATTATAGCGATAGATTTCCAGACCATTGAGATAGAATACGGCGCCGTCATCAACAAGGTGGTTTAATTCCAGCGAGACCGATGATCCCGGTTCGCCGTCATACACAAAAGGTTTCCTGAAGTAATGAGTCATGGGACCGGAATTCACTTCGGTCTTTCCGTAAACAGGTAAAGCGCTGCCCGCGATTTTGACATTGAGCCCCATCGGATTGGCGGAACTGTCCCAGTTTTGGAAAATAAAATCGATCTGATTGACGCCGGGGACAAAACCGTCGCTTACCGTAAAAGGTCCGCTGAAGGCATCGTGGCCGACCGAAGTGATACCGGTGCTGACGCCGTTGATTTTGACATCCAGAAGTTCATTGTCCACCGCTATCATAAAGCTCACCTCGGCGGTCTCGGCAAGCCATCCGTTCATGTCGAACGTTGTGCTGAAAGAATAGTCCCCTGCGGGCTGATTGTCCGTTCCCTGGGCGGATAATCCAATCCATAAAGAGGTCGAATCGTTCGCTACCCAGGCCGGATGATTCTGCATGACCGTGACCGGCGTGGAATTTGAGGTGATGAAATAGTGCGGGTCGTCCTGGCCGACAGGCATCACACTGCCGTCATCATTAATCCCGCTGCTGTATAAAGTGGTAATCGCAGTCGGCGTATCGCCCGTGGCGACTTGGCCGGAATAAAAGCTGGCCGGGCCCACTTCCCAGGCAGCGTCGTTGTAATCCGGCTGGCGCCACAAAGAGCCGTTGTTGGTTCCGGAATCGTCATAGCGCCAGGTATCGTTCAAATGAATCAGTTCATGCGTTATTGGCCTAAGGTCGTCGTCCGGGAAATTTACCTGGCCCGGGGTTCCGCCTGTCTGAACGCTCCACGTCCAGTTTTCCGACACGCCGCTTGCCGAAGTCGGTCTGCGCTTGGCAAGCGTTACTCCGGAACCATCGGGAGCCACGGGCCAGTCGCCCTCGTCCCGATAATCCACAACGTCCATGGTTCGGCCGCCGTTGTTGATTAATTTCAACTGCTCGCCTGAATTGGAAAGACTGCCGCTAAAAGGACCATATGCATCATGGAAGCCGGTTAGCAGACTTAGAACGTCAGGCGAATCAGCCACCACCAGATAACCGTCGGCGGGGATGATGGTTCCCACGGGAAACTCGTAACTAATGCCGCTGATGGACCATTTTGAGACGTCAACGTCAATGGCCAGAAGATTATGCAGCTCGACCCATTCGACGTCGACATCTTCTCTTGGATGATACATTATCTCGTTAAAGACAACCACGCTGTCAAACGCAATTACGAAAGAATTTAATAACGCCGACATCGCCAATGAAAGCAAAATATTTCTATGGCTTTTTCGCATGGATGCACTTTAGTCAACAGTAAAAAATAATATAAGAAAAAAATGAAAACATCTCACTCCTTACCGGGAAAGTCGAATCCTGTAGAAATAGTACTAAATGCCGTCATCCTCAAATACCTGTATATTATAACTGGTAAACTATCTTACGGTAACAGATTTAAGGCCTAATTACAAGTATGTACTTAAAATCTGAATTGAATTATTGAAGCCTTTATTGGCCCTGTGTTAAATTCACAGTATATTGCACCAGTCCCCCATTTTAACATCGGCAGGACAGCTTAAATCGGCTGTCCGGATCATTTTATTATTTATAACATGCAATTTTCCCCACTCTTTTTTGCTTGACGGACAATCGAAATTTAGAGTATATTACGCAAAGTTGCTCTTTGTGGCGAATTAAGGTACGATGAACTTAAAGTGTAATAATTGTACCGAATCCGTTATTTCGGCCATAAATTGCAGTTTTTCAGGAGACATCTCAAATGACCAAATGTGGGCCGATAGGGGTAGAACCGGTAAATGTAACGGGCGAAAGTCCAAAAAGTTCGTGTTGATTCCTTTTTTCAATTTTTGGAGGACGAGACCATGAGTAATGTGAAGTGTTTTAGAATTTTGATGTTATTAGTAGTCTCACAAATGGCGTGTATCGCTCTGCTTGGCGGAGCGACGGAAGCAGCGCCGCTGGAAACCATCATTTATCAGGACACCTTCACTGTCGGCGGCGAGCGACAAATCGGCGGGCCCCTGAACGGCACGACCATCGAAGGGGCAATGCTTGATTGGATCGCGCCCACAGGATTGGTATTTGACAACATCGATGGCGACGACGTCGTCTTTGCCCCTTCCGGACAAACTTCCGCGCTGATCAATGCGGACCTGACGCCGGTGGGAGGTATAATCCAAATTGAAGCCGATGTCATGCCTTGGGGATATAAC
>CAZNQT010000288.1:0-6533 GCA_964574885.1 uncultured Pirellulales bacterium | reverse complement strand
GGTGCATGCTCTTGAAACATATATATTTCAAGCCGACTTGTTTACAGGCTGCTAGTGTCTTCTCCAGATTCAGATTCCGACAGGTGTACGATGCCAGGCCCAGTTTCAGCCGGGCTTGGGCATCGTGTCGGGCTTTTACGGTACTCCGATCTGCCGGCATCATGCGCATCGCTTCGGTTTTACTTACCCCCATCGGCAGCGCACTCGCCGCAGCGCCTACGCCGGCTAATTTAATAAAGTCTCTTCGATTTTGCTTGTCCATCGTTCGCCTCTCTGTTCGTTAGAACGTGATTAGGGAATGATTTTTTTCATATACCTTTTTGGATAGCCCCATCCATGCGGCTTGCCGAATCTCTTTTCCTCATAATCCGGATTCCATTCTCACGTAATTCCCTCATCCTGTCAATTAAAATATCGTTCCTAGTTTAACGCTTAAGTCCTTTTATAGTAAGCCTTTATAAATAAAGCAACATTGCCTCTGGACGTAAAAAATCATTCCTCATATATTCGTTCTGACGATTTTTCTTCGTACTACTCGCATATTAGTTTATATTGAGAAATTAATATCACAGTTGAGTGTAACGAGTTGATAAATGACCGTCATCACGAAGAATAACGCTGGACCAACCCGCCGACAGTTCCTGGCGCAGGTGGCCGGTACCACCGTGGCTTGCTTGTCTGGGAAGTGTTTTGCCCAGGGATCTGCGACCGATTCGCTTGAAGGTAATTTGATCAGGGACATTACTCGCAAGATACTGTGGCATGGGCGACACGACGGTTTTAGTTGGTTTCTGCCGCGCGTCTGTATGATTCCGGCCCCGAAAAATCCCCTGGCGATTATGACGACCCAGAAAATCACCGGCTCCGATTACTACCACGCCGTGCACGAGTCCGTTTCGTCCGACCTGGGCAAATCCTGGTCCGAACCGAAGCCGATTCCCGGATTAGGGCGGAGAACCGTTTCCGATACGATTCAGGAAGGCGTGTGCGATGTGCTGCCCGAATATCATCCGCAAACCAACACCGTTTTAGCCTTCGGGCATAATGTCTGGTACGAGAAGGGCCGACTCATGCGCCCCCAGCGCCGACGATTCCCCGTCTATGTCGTCAGACGACAGGACGGCGCCTGGTCCCCCAAGCAGACCTTACTCTGGAAAGATCCCCGGGCCTCGGATATCTACACTACCGGCAGCGCTCAGCGAATTACTTTACCCAATGGCAATCTAATCGTACCCCTTTCTTATACGGCCAATGGCAGAATGGATCGCGCGGTGGCCACCGTCCTGTGCGAGTTCGACGGATCACAGGTTCGCATCAGGAAAGTCGGCAATGAATTGCACCATAAGGTCAAGCGGGGACTTCTGGAACCCAGTCTTATCGTTTATAAAGGTCGATATCTCATGACCATTCGCGCCGAAGATAATCGTGGCTATCTCTGCGTTTCCGACGATGGCTTGCATTGGCAGCCTCCTCGACCCTGGCGCTGGCTCGATGGCGACCCTCTTACCATGTCCACCACCCAACAGCACTGGCTCGTTCACCCCGAGCAACTGTTTCTCGTGTACACCCGCAAGGCCAAAGAAAATGCTAAGGTGTTCCGTTGGCGCGCACCTTTGTATATCGCTGCGGTGGACGATAAATCACTCCGACTCATCCGCGAGACCGAACGGATTGTCTTTCCCTTGATCGGGGATGGCATGCGCGATCCTAAAAACGTGGCCCGCATGGGCAATTTTCATACCGTCAACGCCAACGCGAACGAAGCATGGGTCACCGTAGGGGAGTGCCTGCCTGGTAAACAGTTTACGGGCGATACCTTGTTAGCCCGAATACAATGGTCTCGATCCAAATAAGACGCTCTAAAAAAACTATGTCATTCCCGCGAAAGCGGGAATCCAGAAGACGGATTTTTTCGTATGGACAGAACTATAACGTTACCTAAATTCTTTTACACCACCATACTGATTGTGATAATTTCGGAATGTGCAGTTGCGGATTCTATTCTCGCAAACCAATCCACAGACCGGCTGGAGAATCAAAACCAGGTAACTTTCGATCAGGCCGTAGAGGCGGCCAGAAGGTTTCTCTCTGTTCCCGAGGATCAGGAAAAAAAGCTCGCTGGCCTGCTTAAGCGATATCCCGGGGCGATTGATCCGGTCCTGCAAGCCTGTCAACGCCCCGTGAAAAAGGAATATCAATACGGTTTGGTACGGCATCAACATTTTTCGATCCCCTCACTGCGAAAAAAGTTTCCTGACGATCTCCTCTATTTTTATGTACCGGATAACTATCGACCCGCAACGCCGTTTGGACTGCTTATTTTTATGCATGGCGGAGATCGCAATACCCCCCGAACAAAGGCGGAAAAGGTCGTCAGTCGAGGTCGGGACGATCCGGACAGCTATAAGCTCCGCCCCTTCATCGAGAATATTCCTTTTATTACCGTTGCGCCCTCCGCGCCTTGGTCCCCCGAATGCAATCAACGTTGGAACGTGCCGCAGGCCGACGAGTATATTGCCGCCGTGATTGAAGAGACTCGGTATCGCTATAATATTGATAAAAACCGCATCATCCTGGCGGGCCAGTCGATGGGCGGGTTCGGGGCCTTCCACCTCTGCCAGCGGCTCGGCGACCGGATTGCCGGTGGCATTATGGCCGCGGGCGCCTGGAAGAAGTCGAATTTCCGCTGTCTCATCGGTACGCCTATATATATCTTTCATGGCGTGTATGATTCGGCCCCGGGATACAGCAATACCAGCAGATTCCCGGCCCGTCCCAATACCTGGACCGGAATTTCCTATTCCCGTGCGGCGCATCAACTGATGAAAGAGTATGGCGTCGAACATGTCTTTCACGAGTTTGAGGGTGGACATCTGATTGATAGAGCCGGGCAGGAACCCGCTAAATTCTTTCAGTGGATGCTGCCCTTGAAACGAGATCCCTATGCTAGAAAAGTCGTCGCCATTACCCCTCGCGGTTCCTGGCACAAGACTTGGATCCCAACCCTCCCTTCCCCCCATTACCGATGGATTAGTATCAATCAAATCGGACCGGGCACAATCGACTATGATAAAATCGTCCTGACCGGACCCGAGGTCGCCGAGACCATGGAGCAATATAAGCAGCAGGGGTATAAGCTGGAGAAAATTCCCATGCCCGGCGGAATGGTCGAGGCCGAACTGAAACCTGATAATCGTATCAAAGTCAAGACCCAAAACGTTCGCAGCTTTTCCCTTTGGTTGCATCCGGCGATGGTGGACTTCTCTCGTCCCATTCGGCTGACGGTTGACAACAAGGTACGCAGCTACCGCGTTCAGGCCGGCCTAGTCGATGCCCTGCGCAGCTACAAACGCCGTAACGACTGGGGCCTGATCTATTACGCCGAACTGCTCATCAAACCATAACCTAATGCAAACGCCTCCTGTTTCAGAACATCAATAATCCGGGTGGCAGCCACCGAGTCTGCGAGGTGGATGGTGCATGTAGCTCCGCCGCCCTCGGCGGAGAAACCAGATGTAGGGTGGGGCCTCGCCCCACGCGTTCTTTTCTATTGAGAAAGGATTTACGATGAAACTCAACTACAAAAAGAATCCTCCAAGTAAATATTTACTTATTGTCAGATTGCTCCTCGTTATCGCGTTGGGCATCTATTGGATATGTACAATGATTTTCTGGCTTCATCCGGATAACGCCGAAATCGTTACCCGATTTCAATTGCTTTCGACGTTTCTTTTTCTTTCTGTTTACATAGATTATATGATCTCTAAACTCAGGTTTGACATATTTGGTGGTATTGGTAACCGTGTGGCGTCTTCCCGGATCCCGCCCGGAGAGATGCTCGAACAACGCCCTGACACTTGTCATCCTGAGCGTAGCGAAAAATCGAAAACTTGAAATCAGAAACCAGAAACCTGAGACCTTGAACCTTGAACTTGTAACCTCAAATTACCGCCTCGACATCCACTCCTTTTCCGAATAAAATACCCTTGAACATACGTCCAAAAAGTGAATAGGAACAAAAGGTATTTCACGCATCCTCTGTAGAGGGATCAATACCCCGATTTTACCCTATATTTGAGGTTTTATATTCGTCATTCGAATTTCGTCATTGATTCGACATTCGGATTTCGTCATTCGTCATTGAACTTGAAACCATGAACCAGGAACCAGGAACCAGGAACACCTGCCTCGACCCCGCCACGCTCAGCGTCCTCCGGTCCTTTGGCCGACGCCGGCGACGCCTCATCTTACTCCGTGGCCTCTTTGCCGTCTGCGCCACCCTCCTTGCCGCCATGATCGCCGTCGCCCTGCTTGATTACTTCGTCGTCCTGCCCGACCGCATCCGACTGGCCCTCAGCGTCGTTGCCTACGGCTCTACCCTGATCGTCTTCATCTCCGTCTGTCTCCGCCGCCTCCTCCAACGCACCGACCTCCGCGAACTCGCCCTCATGCTCGAACAGCGACGCCGGGACTTCCGCGAGCAGGTCCTCTCCGCCGTCGAACTGGGCGAAGTGCCCAAACGGAAAATGTGGGACTCCCAAATCCTACGCGACCTCCTGCAGCGCTACGTCGCCAAGCGTGTCCGCGAACTGAATCCCCGCCGACTCCTGCCCGCCGCCTTTCTCCGTCGCTGGGCCCTCGGCGCTGGCATCTTCTTTATCCTGACGATGGCCCTTCTTTTCATCCCTCAACTGCAATTCCTGCATTTCCGACATCTCATGGTCCGTGCCTTCGCGCCCCAGGCCAACCTCGCTCGCGTCTCGCAGGTCCGAGTCGAAATCCTAAAACCCGCCGATCCCGACGCCCTTATCCCGCGCGGCGATCCTCTCGAAATCCTCATCGAGGTCTCTGGACCCCAGAACGATAACGAACAGGCCGTCCTCGAATTCTTCACCGACCAGTCGCAGCCCGACCAGATCCTCATGGATTCTCTGGGCGCCCGACGCTATAATAGTACTCTCCTCGTCGCTAAGGAAACCCTCACCTATCGCGTCAAAGTCGGCGATGCCGTCACGCGACGCTATACCGTACATTCCCTCCCCCGACCTCATGTCGTCCGTTTTCATAAAACCTACCATTACCCCCGATACACCCAACTCGATGACGCTGCCCTTACCGAAACTCATGGCGACCTCAAGGCCCTCAAAGGCTCTACCGTCGATCTCGTACTCGACGTCGATCAGCCCGTCCGCGACGCCGAACTTCGACTTGAAAATAAAGATCCCAACCACCGTATAACCACTATCGCTCTCGAACGCCTCAATCCTCGTCAAGTAAAAGGTGTCCTCGAATTCGCCGATCTGGATGCAACCTATCGCGTTCACCTCGTCGCTCAAGAAACCGGATTCGAAAACAAATTCAGCCCGAATTACGAAATTCAGTCTCTCTCCGACCTGATTCCCCTCGTCACCCTCGACAATCCAGCTAGCGACGCCATCGCGCCCGCCGACGAAGTCATCGACCTCCGCGGCGCCGCCCAGGACGACCTCAAACTCCGAAACGTCGCCCAAAGGATCCGCGTCAACGAAGGCGATTGGCAGGAACAGATTCTCGATGAAAATCCCGGCAAACAAACCAATATCCAACGCGACTGGGACCTCCTCATGATGGACCTCAAGCCCGGCGACCGCCTTACTACCAAACTTACTGCCACTGATCTGATGGGCAACCGCGGCGAGTCCCCCGAAATCCAAATTATCATTAGTTCCTCCGGTTTCTCCACACGACGGCTCGAAAAAATGCGCCAAAAACGCATCCTCCAGACCGCCCTCGATAAGCTCGCCGAATCCGCCCAGCAACTCGACAAAGCCGGTGAAAATTTCAAACAAGCGTTTGTATCCATTCAGGCAAATAATGTGGTAGGCCCAGATTCGGGTCCCCTTTTTACAAAACAAACCCAATTTAACCAACTTCGTATCTCCGCCCAGGCCGCCGCCCAACAATTGCAATTGCGGGCGAATATGGCCTGGAAACTGCTCAAAAACTCGGCCCAGCAGGCGGAAACTCGCCGGGAAGCGGATGATATGTTGTTGTTGGGCAGGGCTTTAAGTAAATTGCGCCCCGAGGCGTTGGCCCAGGCGGAGGAGAATTTGGAGCGACCGGGGACTACTATGGTCGAGGATCCGGCAGCGGTGGGGCGGCAGGTAGATCTGGCCGAGCGGGGGATGGATAAGGTTCGGGAGATCGCCCAACTGATGGCCGAATCGCACGAGGATATGCTGGCGTCGGCGGAGGGGCAAAATATCGCGCAGGATCTGGATCGTTTGGGCGCTAATCAGGATCGGATGCTCGCGCAGGCGGCGAAACGGGATCGGAAACCGGAGGTGATGGTGCGGCTGGCGCGGCAGGCGGCGGCGGCGGCGCGGGAGCAGGCGCTGGTGGAAGAGACGCTGGGATACTTTGCGGAACATCTGGATAATTCCGGACATGCACGGTCGGCAAACAGTCTGCGGGATAGGTTACAGAAGCAGCGGGAGAAAATGGAAGTAGTCCTACAGGACAAGCAGGAATTCAATATAGAAATTGGGAAAGGG
>CAZNQT010000287.1:0-6533 GCA_964574885.1 uncultured Pirellulales bacterium | reverse complement strand
CCTATATATGGAAGACTGATCGGTCAACCGCTGCTTTTACCGGAAAGGCAAGACATTGAGTGGTTGAAACAACAGACGTTAAACTCGTTGCAGCAGCTTGCAGAGGCGATCTCAAGAGCCTTGAGAATCTCTATTTGCGGTACTATCGCATGCTGGTCTGGCAGGCATTTTCGGTTCTAGGTGACCGCAGCCTGGCAGAAGATGCCGCTCAGGAGACCTTCGCTTTGGCTTGTCAGTCTCTGAAAAGCCTGAAAAAGGCGGAAAAATTCGCCTCCTGGCTCTCGGCCATCTGCCGTAATGTCGCCTGTCGGATGGTGCGTCAGAGAAAACGACAGCAATTCACGGATCAAGTGCCGGATTATCAGGTTGCCGCGCGACCAGGCAACGACGGGCAAGTGGGAAAAATGATATCACAAGCCCTGCAACAGTTAGATCAGCCATATCGTGAGTTGTTGATTTTACATTACTACAACCAAATAAGCTACGAGAAGATCGCCGAGATTATGGACATCCCGGCCCACCGGGTGAAAAGCCGCCTGTTTCGGGCCCGACGTAAAATGGCGGATTGTCTGGATAAACTCGATTTCGATTGGAATGAGTTATGAAATCGGAAGATAAAGATAAGAAAATAGGTCAAGTAATGTCTCACTTGGCCGATGCGGATCAACCGGCGCCCAACTTCGACCGTTGGCTACGGGAACATCCGCAAGCGATAAAAATCCTGACCTCGCGCGCCGAACGAGTGGAAGGCAGCATTTTGCCTTCGGTGCAAAGTATATGGAGAAAAACCATGAACAGCAGAATAATCAAACTTACCGCCGCCGCGGTGATTATAATCGGCGTGATCGTGGGGATAAAGTTAATTTCCGAACCGGATCGATCCGGACTCGCTTTTGCCCGCGTTCTCGAAAAAATCCAGACGGAAAGTTACACTTACGATTTAACGTTCGTCTTAGAAGGCCAAACGCCACCGTCCGTGCGTGTAAGCGTTCTCCCGCCACGCCGCTTGCGGATCGACGCCCAGGGGCAACAAAACGTCTCCACTATCGCTGATGCCTCTACAGGTGAAAGTTGGATTCTTTTTCATGACCAAAAGTCAGCGGTGCCAATTGGCCAACCGGGTGAGAAACCGGGCACCGGCCAAACTTTCATCCGGCTCCTGAAACCCATAGATACCCTGTGGGATCTACGGGACGGCTCGGAAGAAAACCTAGGCAGGAAAGAAATAGACGTACAAACGGCCGAGGGCTTTAGGATTTTTCAGGAGGATCAGTATTTTGAATACGAAATTACCGTTTGGGCCGATGCCGAAACGGCTGATCCTCTCATGGTGAAGATATCCATAACGTCGGTGGAGGATTCTGCGGGGCACATGGAGATGACGATGGACAACTTTGATCTCCAGGTTGATCTCGATGAAGAGCTTTTCCGCGTACCGGCTGATTATACTCTGGCCTATCAGAAGGAACTTGATGAAATTGACGAGGTGGATCAACCGAGTTCAAACGAAGCCCGAAAAGTCGAATCACTACTTTCACTCTGGTCACAGGGTAAAAAAGAGGAAACCATGCAAACTCTTTTAAGCATGAACTGGAATCAGGAAATGAATTTTTCTCCTCAGTCGTACCTGTTCTATATGACCGAAAAAGAATATATCAGCCTAAAACCCCAGGACCAGAAAAAAGTCCACGAACAAGTAACGCATGACTGTTCGACGATTCGTCAGATCGCCAAAGAAGCAGTCGCCCGCGGACACCAAAATCTCCAAGTGAAGAAGTACGAACAGTCCGAAAAATATTTCCAGGCATCATTCCAGCTTGGCTATCTTGTCTCTCGCGATCCAGACATCATGTTGTTTACCCGCATGTTTGGCCTCGCCATTCGGAAGCTCTCTGCTCAGGCCATGATTGATTTATATCGAGCTGCAAACAATAAGCAAAAACTCCAAGGGGCCGAACAACAACTCCAACAGGTCGATACCGAATACCAGGAAATCAAGCAAAAATTAAGAGGTGGGTAAAAAGGAATAACGAATCATTTCCCAAAGGCTGGTTTACAATGCCCAGCCTTTTTTGTTACCTTGATTTTGAAATGTATCCATTCTATGCTCTAAGGAAATGTCCGAAAAAAAGCTGATTCTGGGAGCCCACTTGTCTATTGCGGGGGGGTTGTATAACGCACTTCTATCGGCTAAGAAGTATCGCTGCCAATGCGTGCAGATGTTCGTGGTGAATCAGCGACAATGGCGGAGGCCGACTCTGACCGACGAGCAAATTCAGCGATTTCGGGAGATTCGAGTTCAAACGCAGCTTTCACCGGTCGTAGTGCACGCGAGCTATCTGATCAACCTCGCGGCGACGGACAGGGATACCCATCAAAAAAGTCTGTGGGCGGTCGCCGATGAACTGCAACGTTGTGAAGCCTTGGGGGCGAATTATTACGTTCTTCATCCCGGGGCGCATAGGGGGCGGGGGGAGGAAAAAGGTTTGAAGAAAATTGTCGCTTCGGTCAATAAGGTTTTTCACAAAACAGGTGATGGGAACTGCAAGCTGCTGCTGGAAACAACGGCGGGGCAGGGAACTTCTCTCGGCTGTCGATTCGAGCAATTGGCGTATATCCTCGAAAAGGTGGAACTACCCGATCGTCTGGGCGTGTGTCTCGATACCAGTCATATTTTCGCGGCCGGTTATGATTTTCGTGAGCCGGAGACGTTTCAACAGATGCTCCAACAATTTGACGATATCGTCGGATTGGAACGGTTGCAGGTGATTCACACCAACGATTCGAAGACGGGATTCGGTTCGGGCGTGGATCGTCACGAACATATCGGTAAAGGCAAGATCGGTCGGGAGGGATTTCGGAATTTTCTGACCGATCGACGGACCCGGTGTTTGCCCTTCATTCTGGAGACACCCAAGGGCAAATCGCCCGGCGGCCGCGATCTCGACAAACTGAATCTGAATACGTTGCGCCGATTGGCAAAATAATTCCACCAAAAAACACTTTACCAGAGAAAGATTGCGAGTATATTTAGCCTCCGGAAGTATGACTTCATTATCGAAACCTCGATCTATGGAAAGGAAGTTGAAATGAGTTCACCCGTCAATATCGCGATCATCGGTTTGGGATTCGGTGCAGAGTTCATTCCGCTCTATCAACGCCATCCCCACGCAAATATGTATGCCATTTGCCAGCGAACGAAAAGCAAACTCGATCAGATCGGCGAGGCGTTCGGAGTCGAGGTGCGGTACACGGACTATGAGGAATTATTAAAGGATGAGAATATCGATGCGGTGCATATCAATACACCGATCCCGGATCATGCTCCGCAGGCTATTAAGGCATTGAAAGCAGGTAAACATGTAGCGTGCACGGTACCGATGGCGACAACGGTGGAAGAATGTCAGGAGATCGTGCGTCTGAGCCGGGAGACGGGTAAAAAATACATGATGATGGAAACGGTGGTCTATAGCCGGGAGTTTCTGTTCCTGCGAGAAATGTACGAGAAGGGAGAGCTGGGCAAGATTCAGTTCGTTCAGGCGAGTCATCAACAGGATATGGACGGTTGGCCGGATTACTGGCCGGGACTGCCTCCGATGTATTACGCGACGCACTGCGTGGGGCCGTGTCTGGCGCTGACGCGGAATATGGCGGACTATGTTTCCTGCTTCGGTTCCGGTCGGATACGGGAGGAATTGATCGATAAATACAACTCTCCCTTTGCGATTGAAACCACGCATATCAAGTATAAGGATTCGGATCTGTCGGCGCGGATATACCGGTCGTTGTTCGATACGGCACGGCAGTATCGGGAGAGTTTCGACGTGTACGGCTCCAAGAAATCCTTCGAATGGCAGTTAGTGGAAGGGGAAGATCCTATTATTCATACGGCGAAGAAACCGGAACCGGAGATTCCGGAGCGAATCAAGGTTCCGGATTTTGCCCACCTGCTGCCGGAGCCGATCCAGATGTTCACCACCAAGGGAGTCTATGATCTGGACGAGCATCAGCACCTGTCGTTTACGCAGGGGGCCGGTCACGGGGGATCGCATCCGCACCTAGCCCACGAATTTATTATGAGCCTGGTCGAGAATCGGGATCCTTTTCCCAATGCGGCGGAATCGGCGAACTGGACCTGCGTGGGCATCCTGGCACACGATTCGGCAATGGAAGGCGGGCAGATTAAACACCTGCCGGAATTCTAAGAAGAATTATAGGATACGGGCAAACCCCCAGCCTCAAGCTAGCAGACTCACTTGAGGCTGCCACCCAACACAGCCGAGGGCGGCTGTGCCACATTCGTCATCTACCTCGCAGGCTCGGTGGCTGCCACCCGTTCGATGAACGATCCCCCTCCTAGCAGAGGGGGCTTTTGTGTAAGCGCCACTCGAATTATGCAAAATGTAATTCGATGATGTCTTTATCGCGGAGGGGATAATCGCGGGGGATTTGCTGGCCATCGTATTTGCCTTCGCCCCAGGCACGGGCGTAGCGGAGTTTTTCGGCCAATTCACGGTGAACCTTGACGGCCAGATCATCCACCGTCGCTCCGATGGGCAGGACAAAGGGTTCCTTCATGTCCACTTTTTTGCCCGGCTGTTTCGAGAAGATGCGAACAATCTCCAGCCGTTCGAAAATTCGCTGAGCCATTTGTTGTAAGCTTTGCTGTTCCATAGATGTGACAGAAATTATCTCCATCTGCCGATCATACATATCCCGCAGGACGGCCAAGTCGCCCTCGTTTGCCAAATCGCTCTTGGCAGCGACACCCAGGCACGGCCTAATGAGGCGCTGATATAGTTCCTCCCCGGCTTCTGCGCCTTCCGGTAAAATCAAGGTTCGTTCCCGGAGAAAGTTCAGGCAGGTTTCCATTTGATCGGTTACGTCCGCTGCCGACAGGTCCACCACGACCAGGATCAGATCGCACTGTCGATAGGCATTGGTTTGGCCCGGTTCGACATGCTCCCGGGTGATGGGCGGCATATCGACCAGTTGGATCTGAATCTCTTCGAACGGCATCATGCCCGGGACCGGTCCATGCGTACTGAAGGGGAAATCCGCCACCTGGACGTGCGCCTTGGTCAGATTTGCGACCAGCGAACTTTTACCGCTATTGGGGGTTCCCAGCAGCACGATCTGACCTGCGGCTGCTCCTTTGGGCACATGGAAGACGTCCTGCTTTCGGCCACCCGGTCCCTTCGATTCAGAATCCGCTTTGAGTTTGGAGATCTTCCGCTTGATGTCGGCCTGCATGTGATCCGTCCCCTTGTGCTTGGGGATGGTGGAGAGCATCAACTCCAGGGCGGTGATTTTCTCCTCGGTCGTCTTGGCTTGTCGAAGCAGTTCTTCGGCTTTTTTATATTCGGGTGTCAGATTCGCAGGCATTAGAAAAAAATCCGAAATCCGAATTACGAAATTCGAAACAAATTCAAATGATTAAAATTCAAAATAACCACAACAATTCGTCATGTTCTTCGTAGTCATATTTACTCGTCATTTGCGAATTCGTCATTGAATCGTCATTCGAATTTCGTTATTCGTCATTTTACTTTTACATATCCGTTACTTTTTGGGCCACCAGGTCGCCGACTTCGGCGGTGGAGTAGCCCATGCGTCCGGCGGACATGCTCTTGAGCTTGTTGGCGGTGACGAATTTAACGGCATCTTCGACGGCGTCGGCGGCCTCTTGTTCACCGAGGGTTTCGAGCATCATGGCCATCGCGCAAATGGCCGCGAGGGGATTAATGACGCCCTGCCCGGTGTACTTGGGGGCGGAACCGCCGATGGGTTCAAACATACTGACGCCTTCGGGATTGATATTGCCGCCGGCGGCCAGGCCCATGCCACCCTGGGTGATGGCGCCGAGGTCGGTGATGATGTCGCCAAACATATTGCCCGTCACCAGCACGTCAAACCATTCGGGACTTTTCACCATCCACATACAGCAGGCATCGACATGGTAGTAATCGCGTCTGATGTCGGGATAATCTTTCTTGCCCATTTCATGAAATGCCCGTTCCCAGAGATCATAGACATACGTAAGGACGTTGGTTTTGCCGACCAGACCGAGGGTGTTTTCCTTGCCGATGCCGCGGGCTTTCTTGCCGTGCTTTTGGGCATACTCAAAGGCATATTTCAGACAACGGTCTACCTGAAAACGGGTGTACATGGAAGTTTGAATCGCAACTTCCTGGGGGGTGCCTTTTAAGGTGAAACCACCGGCGCCGGTATAGAGATCGCCGGTATTTTCCCGGACGACCACGTAATCAATCTGTTCCGGTCCTTTATCTTTCAAGGGGGTTTCCACACCGGGATACAACCGTACGGGGCGCAGATTGATGTACTGATCCATTTCAAAGCGGGCTTTGAGCAGGATGCCTTTTTCCAAGATACCCGGCGCGACGTCGGGATGGCCGATGGCGCCGAGAAGAATCGCATCAAATTGGCGCAGCTCCTCTACGCCGCTGTCGGGCAGGGTTTCACCCGTTCGTTTGTATCGTTCGCCGCCAAAGTCAAACTGGGTCGTCTCCACC
>CAZNQT010000286.1:0-6552 GCA_964574885.1 uncultured Pirellulales bacterium | reverse complement strand
TCCCATGTTGTAATTGCCCCGGCCGTCGAATCCGTTCGGATTCAGTCCGCGAAAATCCCGCACGCGGGGCACGGCCAGACTAATCAGCCGATCAAGAAACTCATACATCCGCCGCCCCCGCATCGTGACTTTCAGGCCAATATCCATACCGATACGCGTCTTGAAATTGGAGACGCTTTTGCGGGCCTTGCAGACCAAGGGTTTCTGACCGGTAATCTGGGTCAGATCCGCTTCGGGACCGGCGATCAATTTCTTATCGCGGGCTGCCTGGCCGACTCCCATGGAGACGATGATCTTTTCCAGTTTCGGCACCTGCATGCGATTCCGGTAGCCGAACTCGCTGGTTAAGGAGTCGATGATTTTTGCTTTGTACAGGTCCAGTAGCCGTGCCATATCAAATTACCTTTACATTTCCTCTGCTACAAAATACTATATTTCCGATCCATCCATCGCAATCCGTTTCTTTTTGCCGTTCGCGTTCACTTTGAATCGGATGCGGGTAGGTCGGTTGGTTTTGGCGTTGATTACCATGACGTTGCTGATGTCTATGGGGCGCTCCACCTGTAATCGGCCGCCCTGCGGATTGCGTTGGGAAGGACGAACGTGCTTATACACCCGATTCACTCCTTCCACAACAAGCTTGCGCTTTACGGGATCCACGCTGAGCACTTTGCCCCGGCTGCCTCGCGCATCACCGGCAATTACTTCCACGGTATCGCCTTTTTTTACATGTAAGGCCACTTATACCACCTCCGATGCCAGGGAGATTATTTTCATAAAATTCTTTTCCCGTAGTTCCCGCGCGACGGCGCCGAAAATGCGGGTGCCGAGCGGATTGCCGTCGGCATCGATCAGCACGCCGGCATTACTGTCAAAACGAACATAACTGCCGTCCGGGCGACGGGTGGGATACTTGGTACGAATCAAAACCACCTTATGCACTTTTTTATCATCCAGCGACAGGTTCGGCAGGGCCTTTTTGATCGCCACTACGACTACGTCCCCCACGCCGGCGGTGCGCCGGGTGTATTGTCCGCGCGCCGTACTGCCGCCGAGCACTCTCACCACCAAAGCCGTCTTGGCTCCGGTGTTATCCGCAATATCAATAATCGTTTCCTGCTGAACCATGCAAACCTCGTTTGTCGCTTTGCTTTACCGCCTGCTGAATCAGGATACCCCCCTAGGCTTCCTTGCCCGCTTCCACAATGCGCAGGAGCCGCCAGGTTTTCGTTTTGCTATACGGACGACATTTGGCGATCTCCACCAGGTCGCCCTCATGTGCTTCGTTCTTTTCGTCGTGCACGTGCGCCACGGTACGGCGTTTCAGGGTTTTGCCGTATTTCGGATGCCGCATCTGGTAATTCATCTGGACACGAATCGTTTTGTCTCCCGATCGGCGGGACACAATACCCTGATAGCGCGTCAACGGTTTTCTTTCGGTGGTTGCCATCGTGCGTGTATCCTGTTCCAGTTTCCTTTAGGAATTTATTTCCGAGTCCTGTTGGGCCAATTCCCGTTCCCGGATGATCGTCTTGAGGCGAGCGACATCCCGTTTGGCTTTGGTCAGTTGACTGGGATCCTCCAACTTTTCCGTCACCGCCTGCGTGCGGATATCGAAGAGTTTGCGCTGGAGAGTTTCCAACTCATCCACCAATTCATCCGGATTCATTTCTCTGATCTCACTTGCCTTCATACGCCCGTTTTTATCCTTTTTATAGTTATTTTCGTCTATCTATACTATGTGATGAAGCCGGGAAACCAAACGACACCGGACGGGCATCTTATGCGCCACCCGCAGCATAGCGCGTTTGGCGACATCCTCCGGCACACCGCCGACTTCGTACAGGATCGTGCCCGGCTTGATTTTCGCTTCCCAGTGATCCGGTTCGCCCTTGCCTTTTCCCATCCGGGTTTCCAAGGGCTTGGCGCTAACGGATCGATGCGGGAAGATCCGTACAAATACTTTCCCGGAACGATGCAGGAAGTGCGTCGCGGCGACCCGGCCCGCTTCAATCTGTCGTCCGTCAATGCGACCATGCTCCAGCGACTGGATGCCGTAATCGCCGAAGGATACATAGTTGCCGCGAGACGCATTGCCCTTATTGCGGCCTCGCTGATACTTTCGCCATTTCACTCGTTTGGGCATTAACGCCATAATTCAATCCTTCTAGTTTCGCCTATGGCTTCGCGGCCGGTTAATGACGACCTCCGCGAGATCGCTTCGGTTTCTCCTCCGGCTCCGGTTGCTCATCAAACATCCCCCGATACACCCAGACCTTCACGCCGATGGCCCCATAGGTGGTCCGCGCCAGCGTGTAGCCGTAATCCACATCCGCCTGCAAGGTCTGCAACGGGATGCTGCCCATCACCTGTCGTTCGGAACGGGCGATTTCGGCTCCGGCCAGACGACCGCTGATAATAATTTTCACCCCTTTGGCACCGGCGGCCATCGTATTTTCGCAATGCTGTTTCATCGCTCGACGGAACGCCGAACGACGTTTCAACTGCTCGGAAAGGGCCTCCGCTACCAACTGGGCATCTAAATCGGGTTTTTTGATTTCCAGGATATTTAAGGTTACCTTACGGTCGATCAGGTCTTCCAGGTCTTCTCGAAGACGGTCCACTTCGGCGCCTTTGGGGCCGATGACCAGCCCCGGCCGCGCGGTTTTCAGGATGATTCGAACATCGTCGCGGGTTCGTTCAATATGGATATTGGCGATCGCGGCATACGGGGGCTGCCGATTCAGACGATTGTCAATATACCGACGGATGTTCTGATCTTCGACCAGGAACTCTCCGTACGCACTCTTCGGAGCAAACCAGCGGCTCTTCCAGCCTAACGTGATGCCGGTTCGAAATCCAATTGGCGATACCTTTTGACCCATGAAAACCTCGTATTTATATCTGGCAATTCTCCGTTATACTTCTTATTCCACATCGACGCTCACGTGAATGTGGCTGGCCAGCCTCGTCCAGGAAACGGCCCGCCCACGATCTTTCGGGCGCCACCGGCGAGTGTTCTGCCGCACGCCGCCTTCATCCACCCGCGCGTCACAAATATATAAACGCTCCACGTCGGCTTCCTGCTCATCGGCGTTGGCGATGGCGCTGCGTAATACCTTGTCGAGGATCACCGCGGCGCGTTTGTTGGCAAACTTCAAAAGATCCAGCGCATCCTGCACCGTACGCCCCCGGATCAATTCCGCCACCAGTCGTACCTTGCGCGGGGCGATCGGGGCAAAGCGATGCGAAGCCGTCCAGACGATCAATTCCTGCCTCGTCACCTGCAGCGCCCGAGCCAGATTGTCAATATCCACCGAGCGAGGCGCCGGTGTGAGACGGTTCTGTTCCCAGTTCACTACGGCGGCCCGGGCGTGACTATCTTCCAGGCCGGCACGTTCTATCGCCTCGGCCAACTGCATTACACTCATGCCGCGTGCTGCTCGACATTGTTTTAGTTTTTTACCACTCAGCATCTACTTGAATCCGTATTCTTTACTTACCTTTCCGCCCGCCGCTGTGTCCTTTGAACGTACGGGTCGGGGAAAATTCACCCAACTTATGCCCCACCATATCCTCGGTGACATATACCTTGTTAAACACTTTGCCGTTGTGCACCATGAAGGTAAAGCCGACGAACTCGGGGACGACCGTACAGCGACGAGACCAGGTTTTAATGGGCTCGTGATTGCCTTCCTGCTGCCGTTTCATTACTTTCTGAAACAGTTTTTCTTCGACAAAAGGTCCTTTTTTCAGTGATCGTCCCATACCCAAATCCTCTAGCTTAGATCGACAGTGCTATCCCTCGCGCGGTTTTACGGCGTCGAATAATCCGCTTGCGGGAATTCTTTCGTTTGTTTCGGGTGGTGCCGCCCTTGGCCGGTACGCCCGTCGGCGAACAGGGATGTCGGCCACCATTACTCCGCCCCTCACCCCCGCCCAAGGGATGGGCCACAGGATTCATCGCCTTGCCGCGAACGTGCGGCCGGCGCCCCATATGACGCTTGCGACCGGCCTTGCCCAGATGGATATGCTGATGATCCGCGTTGCCGACCTGCCCGATCGTCGCTCGACAGGTGGCAGCAATCATCCGCATTTCACCGCTGGGCATGATAATATGGGCCCATTTGCCCTCCTTCGCGGCGATGCGCGCCGACGAACCGGCAGAGCGGATCAGCTTGCCTCCCTGGCCGGGGTTCATCTCGATATTGTGGATTTCCATACCGCCGGGAATCGACGCTAAAGGCATACAATTGCCGACTTTCGGTTCCACCTTTTCGCCGCTCTCTACTACTTCGCCAACCGTCAAACCCGCCGGCGCCAGGATGTATCGCTTCTCGCCGTCTGCATAATGCAATAAAGCAATATGACACGTCCGGTTGGGATCGTACTCAATGGAGGCCACCTTTGCCGGTATCCCGTCTTTTTTCCGCTTAAAATCGATCAGACGATACAGTTTCCGGGCGCCGCCGCCGCGAAACCGCGCCGTGGTCTTACCGCTGTGGTTCCGGCCGCCACTCTTCTTGATCCGCTTGACCAGCGATTTTTCCGGTTTCGACCGGGTCAACTCCGCAAAGTCGCTGACTGTGCCGTGGCGTCGGCCTGCACTGGTCGGTTTGTATTTATGAATGCCCACGAATTATTTCCTTCGTATCCTAGAACAAATCAATTCGATAATCCTCATGCAATACGACGACCGCCTTTTTCCAATGAGCGGTCGTGCCTCGTACCCGACCCCGCCGGCGAGGTTTCCCCTTACGGTTGGCGGTTCGAACGTCGATCACCTTTACGTTATAGATCTTTTCCACCGCCTGTTTGATCTGAGCCTTGTTCGCCTTGGAATGCACCTCAAACGGATACGCCCGCAGCGTCTCGGCATGATGCGTACCCTGCTCGGTAATCAACGGTCGAATCACAACCTGGTATGGATTATCCACTTTCACGGCAACTATCCTTATTATTAATTATCCGCTTCTTGCTTCCGGTCCGAGTTTGACGGATTCAGCAGTGTTTCCAAGGCGGCCCGGGTAAACAACAGTTTTCGCCGCCGCAGAATATCGCCCGCATTTAACTGGGCTACCTCCAGGATGTCCACTCGCGGGATATTCCGCAGCGATTTATACACATTCGAATCGTATTTCTCCGTCGTTACCAGGCAACTGCGATCGATATTCAGATTGCCCAGTATTTGGGCCAATTCTTTCGTTTTCGGCGTCTCGAAGGCCAACTCATCGATCACCAAGGCATCGCTGCTAGTGAGCTTGGCCAGGATGGCGGCATTTCGTGCCAGGCGTCGCTGCTTTTTGGGCATCCGCTGCCGGAAGCTGCGCGGCAGTTTGCCAAAGGCCACGCCGCCGCCCCGCCGAACTACGGTTCGGTTGGCGCCCGCTCGGGCCCGGCCGGTGCCTTTTTGGCGATAGAGCTTGGTCGTCGAACCGGCTACCAGGCTGCGATTGCGAGTAAAGGCACTGCCCTGGCGACGATTCGCGTGATACATCACCAAGGCCTGCTTCAAGAGCGCCGGTCGAACCTTACCGCCAAACCTTGCCTCATCGATCTTCATCTGATCGACTTCTTTGCCTTCTCGGTTATATACTGCTATCTCAATCATATATTCAGTTCTCAGGGCTCACTTTTACTTTTTACTTTTTTACTCCTTTGTCTTCGCCTTCGACAGCATTACATATCCGTCTCCGGCGCCGGCGATCGAACCTTTCACCAGCAGCAGGTTATTCTCTGCATCCACAGCCACAACCTTGTGGTTCCGAGTCGTTTTTCGAGCGCAACCCATGTGGCCTGACATTCTCTTGCCTTTTTTAATACTCCGCCCGGTGGCGCCCGGCGCCACGCTGATGGAACCGGGGCTGCGATGCTTACGTTCCACTCCGTGACTGGCAGGCTGGCCTTTGAAACCGTGACGCTTAACACCGCCGGCAAAGCCTCGCCCCTTTGTCGTCCCTATCACATCCACATACTTCACCTGCTCAAATACTTCCACCGTCAGGGTATCTCCCACTTCCTCTTCCGGAGCTTCGATCAAACGGATTTCGCGTACAAACGCCTTTGGCTTCGTCTTTGCTTTTTTCGCATGTCCTATGGCAGGTTTCTTCTGACGAGACGCCTTGACGTCGCCGAATCCCAGTTGCAGTGCGTTATACCCGTCGCTCTCCTGGGTCTTGACCTGCATCACGGTACAGGGCCCGGCCTGTATGACCGTCACCGGCGTGATCACGCCTTGGTCGTCATAGATCCGTGTCATACCCAGCTTTTTGCCTAATAACGCGGTTGCCATAGTTTTCTTTCTGTGGTTTTCTTGCCGGTTCACCTGCCACGCACCGAAAAAAAACGTGCCGGTAAAAAATCGGCACGTTCAAAATCCATCCCTATACTCGTATCTTAATAAATACTCCCGCGGGCACTACCAGGCGATTTAAGGCTTCCACCGTGCGGGGATTCGCTTCAAATATATCAATCAAGCGCTTATGCGTGCGCATCTCAAACTGCTCGCGCGATTTCTTGTCGATATGGGGCGAGCGTAACACGGTATAGCGT
>CAZNQT010000285.1:0-6570 GCA_964574885.1 uncultured Pirellulales bacterium | reverse complement strand
GCCGATGATGGAAACGGAACATTTGGGATTATCGCCATTCAGACCGGATGCGTATTCAACACGGGGAGCTACGCTGCGATCATCGGTGAAAAGATGACGGAAGTAATGGGGTATCTCAGCGTTGAACACGTCGAGACAGGCTTCGAGGGTGGCCTGCGACAACTGTGGTAGTACCCGGTTGCCGAAGCCGCCGGGCGTGGTGATGCCTTCGCATTTTAGGCCGATATTTTTCAGGATACGTAAGGCGTAACTCATATAGTCGGCCAATTCATCGACGGATTTCCCGACGGAGAAGCCGGCGTTTTCCAGGTTGGCAGGTGTCCGATCAGGATATGGACGGCCGGTTCGGGTGTTGATGGCCCAGGTATGGGTGACCATTTCCGGGTGAATGTCCCAATCGGGCATCATAAATTCCCGTACCAGCTTGATGCTGTCCAGGAGTTCCTGTTTGGCCCAGCCGGGTAGATCCCGGTCGAGCCAGCCGACCATTGCCGGGTAAGGGACGATGCTGTATTTCCCCTTGATGCCACGGTCGCGACACCATTGACCGAATTTCCGCACGAACGAATCCGGAATCTCTCGCGGCAGTTTCTTCCAGTCCTGTAGATATCGATCCGGATAAGCCTCGTGAAACTGGGGGATGCCAAAATGGGCCATATTCACTAGGCACGTTGAGTCGTCGATGATTAAACTGAGGGGTACGCGATGGCAGGGATTGAGCACCGTAATGCCGGGATCCTGAAACGGTCGGTCGCCTTTGACCTGGGCGAGGCTGTACGCAGGCCACTTTCCAATAGCAGCGCCGGCAGCGGCCCAGGCGGAAACTTTCAGAAAATCACGACGATTGATACTGGTTCGGCTTTTCATGGCTTCGTCTCCATAACTTACGATTGGGCTTATTTTCTATCCGCCTCATAGGAATCCGCATTTGATATAAAGGTTCGAAACGACGGATGATTATACATTTGTTCCGCCAGAATGGTATAGCCTTTTGCCAGCAGGTGACTGGCGTCAGCATAATATTCGCTCGGCAGAGCCGCCGGCATGAAATACGGTATCTCGTTTTCCCTGAGCCGGTTCTCGATACTGGCCAGGATATTCCGATATTTCTTTTTATTTTCGTTGGTCAGCATGTGTTCATTAAACGGACCGACAAGTACAAAGACCTGATTTTTTCTAGTTTGCAGGATTTTTACGGCTTTTTGGAAGAACTTCCACTGCAGGGAGGTTTCCAGATCCACCCAGGGAAATTCGGAGGGATGTCCGGTATTCGGATCCCACCGTATTTTTGTGGAGTGTGGTTTATCTACCGGCTCAGGTAGGTTGAAGGTGATCCTGGCAAGTGGATTTTGGTAAGGATGTTGTAGAGACCATTCCGGCAGCGACAGCGAATCAAAATAGCAGATTTGCATATGGTTCACCCATTGCCGTAATGGAATATTTCGGTCCAGAGTAATTTCCATTCGTTTTTCTAATGGTTCATTATAGCAGGCAATCACAGAACTCCATTGCGGAATCAGTTTGGCGTGGTTGATACTCGTTTCCTTATCGGTCTGTAGATCGGCGCCGGCTGAACTCAACCATAATGGATTGAAATTCAAAATCACCTTTTTCACCATGATATCCTGACCATAATATTTTATGAGCCCCGCCAAGGCTATGGGATGAATGCCGTTGATCGCCAGATTGGCAAATTGTTGCCGACCGGCAAGTGTATTCAAATCATGCGTTAAGGTATTATCCGGAGTTACGTAATCACCCCAAAGCACCGAATCCCCGATCATTAAAATATCATAATGATCCGCTGCCCAGCGGCTGTATCGTTGAAAATGATAGTAATCATATCCCAAACGATAGGGCACGCGATAATCCGAATCCGGTTTAAACTCTTCCGCGGCCCTCTCCAGCGGAGGCAGTCCGATTAACACCATTAGGCATATCCCCAACGCCCAAAGCCATTCCGTACCGGACAAACGAACCTCGTTGGAGGAAAACTTCTCCGATTTTACCTTGCGGCTATCAATTTCTTCATAAGTGGTAATCATATTGCATCATTTTAAAACTGAAAATAGATAAATGGTTGGTCGCTCGAGGTCGCAAATAATGCCAGATAGAGAATCATAAAAACCATCATTCCAATTCGAATCGGCGCCAACTTTACGATTTGCCGGGCTCGATTCTCACAGGCAAATTGATACGCCCAAACCAGCAGGATCAATATCAACATAACTAATGGGTACTGAGGATCAATCATAGAAAAAGAAAATATCCGACTAAGAACCAGTACCGCCTGATCCCAACTTTCGGCCCGAAAAAAGACCCATGCCAAGGTGACAAATACGAAAACCCATAGTTGCTTAATAAAACGAGGGATTTTCTGTTGGTAGAATTCACTGCGTTCCAGATCGCGTGTGAGTGCGAAACCGACAGCGTGTACCGCTCCCCAAATGAGAAAGGTCCAGGCCGCCCCGTGCCATAATCCGGATAACAATAGCGTGAGGATCAGGTTACGGTAGGTAATGATTTTACCCTTACGATTGCCTCCTAACGAGATATACACGTAATCCCGAAACCAGGTGGACAGACTGATATGCCAGCGGCGCCAGAAATCACCCAGACCGGTGGCCAGGTACGGATGATTAAAATTGAGCATCAAACGGATGCCCAGCATGCGTCCGATACCGCGGGCCATATCCGTATAACCGCTGAAATCGAAATAAATCTGCCAGCCGAACGCAAACGTCGCCAAAAGCAACGCGGCCGATTCATATTCTCCCGGCGCCCCATATACCTTATCCACATATAAGGCGATATAATCCGCCAGGGCGACTTTTTTAAACAAGCCTACCACAAATAAAGACAAACCATCGGTGAAATCCTGTAAGCATATTTTGGGATGATTTTTTAATTGGGGCAATAAGTTCCGGGCGCGCTCAATCGGTCCGGCTACCAGTTGCGGAAAGAGCGAAACGAAAGTGGCGTAGCGAATAAAACTGGATTCCCGCTCGACGCTGCCACGGTAGAAATCGATGGTATAACTCATCGACTGAAATACGTAAAACGAGATGCCGACCGGCAGGAGAATTCCCGGCTGGACGATTTCATATCCGATCGATAGCGAGGTCAATGCAAAATTAATATTCTTGATGAAGAAATTGCCATACTTAAAAAAGCTGAGCAATCCGAGGTTGTTTATAATACTCAATGCCAGCCATTTTTTACTTCGGCCGGCGTGAGCCATGTGCCGCACGATCAGGTAATCGACCGTCGTGGACCAGGCAATTAAAAACAGATACAACGGATTCCACCAGCCGTAAAAAACGTAGGAAGCAATCAGTAACCACAAATTCTTATATCGAGTTTTGCGAAGGAGTAAATAGACCGGATAAACGATCAAAAAGAACAGAAAAAATATCCAGGTGTGAAACAGCATTGTCTGTGATTATCTACTCCATCAACGCCTCTATATGAGCGGCGGCGGATTTACCGAGTTGTTCGAGGTGATAGCCGCCTTCCAGCACCGACACGATTCGGCCCCGGCAGCACTGGTCGGCAATCTCCTTAACTATTTGAGTCAATCGGGTGAATCCCTGAGGCGTTACCTGCATCCCGCCGAGCAGATCGTTTTGCTGGGCGTCGAAACCGGCGGAAATCAGAATAAAATCCGGCTGGAATTTCAGCGCCGCCGGTTTGAGCTTTCGCTCGAACGCCTGAAGGTATTCCTTGTCTCCACAATCAGCAGGCAAAGGTACATTCAAGGTGAAATTCAACCCTTTGCCAGAGCCTTTTTCCTCGGCCGCTCCGCTACCGGGATAAAAGGGATACTGGTGAATGCCAAAATAAAAAACGGTTGGATCTTTGTAAAAAACATCCTGCGTGCCATTGCCGTGGTGCACGTCCCAGTCGATGATAAGTACCTTTTTAAGTTTGTGCTTTTTCTGAATATACCTGGCCGCGATGGCCACGTTGTTGAAAATACAAAATCCCATCGAACGGTTCGGTAGAGCGTGATGACCCGGTGGCCGTACCGCACAAAAGGCATTTTTCACCTTTCCTGCCATTACCGTATCGACTGCATCGAGCACTCCTCCTACCGCTGACACTGCCGCTTGGTAAGAATCTTTGCCGATCATCACCTCGCCGCCATCGAGATACTGTGCCCTTTTCTGGCAGGCTTTGTTTATGCGCTTAATGTATTCGTCTGTGTGAACCGTAGCGATCCATTCCGGATCGGACGGATTCACCGGGAGTATATAAAGTTTCTGATAGAGTCCGCTTTCTTTTAATGCCGCGACGATTGCCGAAAGACGTTCCGGTCTTTCGACATGTCCCGGACCGGTTACATGCTTGAGATAGATTGGGTCATATACGAAACCTGTTTTTAATGTAGCCGGCGCCGTATCTTCCGCTTTCGGTTTAATCACCGTTCGTTTGGAGGTAAGCGCCATTTCGAGCTGGGATATCGCGGCAGAAGGCTGTTCGTTATTTTCTTTTTTTATCGGTTCATTGCGTACGCAGCGAAAACCGATCGCATCGCTGGTTCGACAACTATCGTTTAGAGAAGCGCTTTTGCTGCGGTAGGCGCTGCGACAGGCGTCGGCGGTGTTATTCCAGGAGCCCCCCCGCAATACTCGTTCCGTGCCTTTGTCGGGGCCCTGGGGATTCTTGTCGGGACTGTGTTGATAATAATTGCCGGCGTACCAGTCATGGCACCATTCCGCCACGTTACCGTGCATATCATACAAGCCCCAGGGATTCGCCTTTTTCTTACCGACGGGATGCGTTTTACCCAGAGAATTCTCTTTGAACCAACCATATTCTGTTAACGTATCGCCGTCGTCGCCAAAGGAGTATTTCGTATTTGTTCCCGCCCGGCAGGCGTATTCCCATTCCGCTTCCGTCGGCAGACGGTATCCGTTCGCCTTGAAATTACATGTCCGGGTTTTCAGGTCGTAACATGGTTCCAATCCCTCCGCTAGCGATCGCTCGTTGCAATATTCAATGGCATCGTGCCAGGTCATCTGCTCGACCGGGTGTTGGGGATTCTTAAAATGCGACGGATTTGGCAGGGGGTATTTGGCATATTCTCCCTGACTGACTTCATACGTATCGATCCGGAACGGTCGCAGGAAAATTTTATGGATCGGCTGCTCGTCGGCGTTGCCATTCTCGCTCCCCATCTCGAACCACCCGCCGCGAAGGCCCACCATCGCCACTCCGGACGTAGTGGTAACTTCTTTAGGTTTCTCTCCGGATTTTTGATTATGGTTCGTTTTACGACAGGTAATGCCCATTATCAGAATGGCTAACAGGAGTACGTATCTAAACACCCGATCCATAATTCTACTCTTGCTGGACATAAGCGCACTAAATCTTGAAACGAAGATTGTTATTTCGTAGCCGTATTAATGACCTTGAGCCAATCCGGCTCTTTGTCGGACTTCCCGTCGGTGGTTAACTGGATCCAGGCGCCGCCGCGGGCCGATACCACGCAGATATCCCAGCCATCCGCCTTGACTCCGATACCGGCATGGAAAAAGTCACTCGTACCGGGACTGGTAGTGTCCACGGGGTGGTCCTTTCCCACCGGCCCCTGACAAAAGGCAACATACTTTGAATCCGGCGACCAGTCCGGATGATACGCCCACATATTCTCATGGTCGCGAGTCCGAAAAATCTGATGTTTGACTTTAATGCTGTATCGTTCTTTTTCGTATCGCAGACCCGCTACCCCGATCGCCCAGTCCAGATCGCACCAGGCAATATGGGTGCCGTCCGGACTGAAATCCGGCCGACAGCGGTTGCCCCCCAACAGCTTATTATACCGATTGCCGTTTACCTCTAACGCAATAATGGCATGATCGAAGCCCAACCCGCCATGGACGACGGCGGCGATCCATTGTCCGTTGGGATGCCAGCTCAGGTTGTAAATATGCTCGATGTCTTCATTGGGATGCTCCAGGATTTCACCCGTTTCGACGACATAAAAAAACAAACCGGATGTCGCATAGTCTTCGATGCTGAAACGGGGTAAATAATCGCGTACGAAGGCAATTTGTTTTCCGTCCGGACTCCAGCAGGGCCAACGGCCATTTTCCACGATGCGTCGCCGGCCGCTGCCGTCCGGATTCATCAGGAACAAACTGCGTTTTCTTTTTTCGCCCTCGCCTTCATAGCCCATAAAGCAGATCTTCGTCCCCTTCGGCGAGGCCTTGGGAAAAAACTCGTGCCGATCCGATGTCCGAGTCAGATTCTTTAAATCGGTTCCGTCCGGATTCATACTGTATATCTCGAAATTATTCTCACGATACGTTTCGAACAATATTCGATATTTCCCCTTATAGCTCCGCATCGTTTCCCGCAGGGATTCCTCCTCCGTCGCGGCTACCAGGATACCGTTGAATAATAATACCACGACAAGTAATTTCTTAATTATATCGGTTGGTGTTTTCATATTTAGTGTTTATCGTTCCCTTAATCTAAAGTACAGGTTCGTATCTCTTTGTTTTTCCTCATTTCGTCGCCCTATTATATGAATCAGCTACCCAAAGACCAGCGATTACTTTGGCG
>CAZNQT010000284.1:0-6597 GCA_964574885.1 uncultured Pirellulales bacterium | reverse complement strand
AGTTTAACCTTCGGTACGCCGGCAGGAGGTTGGAACTATATCTATTCTGCTAACGCCGGCGACGACGCTATCGGCAGCGACAATTTTAATTCCCTCGATGGCAGTTTCGACCACGACAACGGTTCGGACGTCTGGTTGCAAACCCATGACAAAGTCTATATCACGAACGGAGTGTTGAATATCATCGATAATCTTACTGCCGGCGACGATCGCAAGATTTACTTTGCCCGCAATCTGGCGGATGTGAGCGTTCCGGATGATATTCTGGATAGCGGCGCAACGTTGTGCTTTCGGGCCCGCGGCAGCTATCACCTGCACAATGAGGGCAAAGGCAACATCGGTCTCCGCCAAAAAGGCGGCACGAGTCCGGCACTGCTCTCTTTCGCCTTCAATCCCGACGATGGCGGGCGCCTGGACGTCTCCGACGGCGCGGACGACAACACCGTCTTGTATTCCGTCGATGTCAGCCAGATGCATGAATACTGGATTACCGTCCAGGCGGATAGTAGCGTGCCCGGCAAGACCCACCGTATTACCCTCTGGATGGATGGCGTAGCGGTTCCCAAAATCCAGTTGCACGTCTCGCCGCCCAATACGGCGGAAGCCGATTACGCCGGGATAAACTATCTGACGATAGGGTGCGGCTCCTCAGAACAAACTGGATTTCTTAATTTGGACTTTCTGACTTTCAAGATCGGCGCCGTTGCGCCGCCGGGCAATCTGCCGCCCGAAGTCGATGCCGGTGAAGACCAGAACTTTCGCTTCCCCTGCCAACGAGCGATCCCATTGTACGGCGTCGTCCGGGATGACGATCCGAACGAGTTGGGGATGTTAAACGTTCTATGGTCGCAGGTCGCCGGACCGGCGCCCGTGCAGTTTGATGATGTAACCGATCCGAATACTGTCGTCTGGTTCCCCGATATTGGCGAGTATCAACTCATGCTGCAAGCCTGGGATGAAATTCCCCAGGAAGCCAATGACATAGTCACAATTACCGTCGATGAGTCAATCGTTGGGGATTTGAACTGTGATAATCGCGTCGATAATTTGGACCTGGCTCGGTTTCTCATGCAGTGGCTCGACCCCGCCGGTTGCCAGGTTTACCTGATGGTTTGGGCGGACCTGGTCGGCGCCGACGGTGTCAATCTGGGAGATTACGCCGCCTTAGCCGGCAATTGGCAGGTGGAATGGCCCACCGTCACGATCACCGCCACGGATCCAGACGCCGCTGAGGAAGGTCAGGATCCCGGCGTTTTCACCGTCACGCGCACCGGTACGAAGGGAGACCTGACCGTAAATTACCGTATCGACGGTAACGCAGAAACTGACGATTACGCACCGCCTTTAAACGGCCAGGTGATAATCCCGAACGGTCAGCCAACAGCAACTATCACCATTATCCCCAATGACGACGGCGACAGCGAGGGCGTGGAAAATCTGCAGTTGACTCTGACCGAAGGCGCCGACTACCTCGTCGGTTTACCCGATTCTGCGTCGGTTACGATTATCGACAATGACATTCCGAGTTTGGAATCTTCCGATTTAATTGTAGAATTAACCGTGAATCCATATTCCTATCGGGTGATCGAAAAATCTTCTCTGGAGGTCATTCTGGACCAAAACGCTACACAATTCGATCTGCTCGAAGGCACCTATCCCGCCCAGAGTGCCTACAATATTACCATCACAGCCACTACCATGGAAGCCGACCTCGTGCTGGCCGGCTCGGCCAAAATCGGACATGTTCAATTCACCTTAAACCAATCCAATCTGCTCAAAATCATCCTCAGTTGTAACGATGACGCACCGGACAATATCAAGGAGGAATTTACCGACCAGGGCGAGCACTATTACGGCATCTGGGAATATCCCCAGGGCCAGGACATCGACAATCGCGGCGCGGACCGCGATCTGCTCGGATTTGCCGGCATGGCGGATACCAATTATTCCAGCGCCCGCGCGCCCTTTTATATGACCTCAAAAAAATATGCTATGTACGTTGATACCCTGGCCTTAGGTCATTACACCGTTGCCGTCAGCGGCAAAACCAGCTTCGATTTCGACGAAGCACAGATGACCTATTACGTTATTTACGGCCCGGACTATGCCAACATGTTTAACACCTTCAATAATCTGGCCAGCCCCGCTTGGATGCCGCCCGACTGGGCCTTCGATTCCGTCTGGTGGCGCGACGACGACCATAACGACCTGGGCCACTGGGATCTCGTCGAACAGTACGCCATCAATAGTGCCGAGAAGAACGTGATGGCCACCGCCAATCACCTCCAATATTACCGCATTCCTGCTTCGGCCATCTGGATCGACCGTCCCTATACCAGCAATACCATCGACACCTGGGGTTGGGGCAACATGGATTTCAATCCCGCTTCCGACTGGTTCCCCAACGGTACGCCCGCCGGTCAGGACATGATCGACTACCTGGAAAACAAAGGTTATCACCTCTTGCTCTGGATCGCCAACCGTTGTGCAAATGATCTCTACACCGAAGGCGCCAGCCTGGGATATTTGTTCTCCGGTTCTCACCCCGCCGCCGACGTCCGACGCACCGAGGTGTACGACTGGTTTAAAGATAAACTCAGCGCCTTCGTCTATATGGGAGTCCGCGGCTACAAAATCGACCGCGGACACGAAGGCGAACAACCCGACTCGGCTGAAAACGCCGTCGTCTATTACTTCCGTGAGTTGGCCGCCGAGGGCCAGAGGGATGTTTATGGCAATGACTATCTCATCCATGCCCGTAACTTCTACGATAAAAACCGACGCTACCTGGGCGTCTGGAACGGCGATACCGACTGTGACTTCGGTGGCCTGCAGGTTTCAATCAAGAACGGCCTGCGCTGCGGCGCCATGAATTTCCCCTATTACGGCTCCGATACCGGTGGCTACCTCTCCGATTCCGTACCTCAGGAACTATTCACACGCTGGTTCCAGTTCAGTACCTACTGCACTATGATGGAAACACTCATCGATCCCGGACGTACGGTCTGGTATGACGAGGATTTCCCGCACGATGCCGATCCCAACCTGATCGACATCGCTCGCAAACAGTGCGAGGATCACCACGATCTGATACCCTATACCAGAACCTGGATGTACCATGCCCACCAGACCGGCATGCCCGTCATGCGCCAGATGATCTTTGAATTCCCCGACGATACGAATCTCTACGACCTATGGGACGAATATTTCTACGGCCCGGAGATCCTCGTCGCACCCGTTATCTCTTCCGGCGCCACCAGCCGCAATGTCTATCTGCCCGCAGGCCAATGGCTCGATTACAACGATAAAAATACCGTCTATTCCGGCCCCGGTACGATTACCGCGCCCGCCCCGATCGACGTGATCCCGTTGTTCGTTCGCGAAGGCGCCGTCGTCACCCGCGGCGATATCTTACAGTCCAACAACAACTGGACACCGAATTGGACGCCGCACCTCCGGATCGAGTTCTTCCCGCAGAACAACGTTAGTAATTCCTTCCCGTACTATACCGGCAGCACTGTCATTCCCATCAATTGCACCATGAGCGGTGATGGAGTAATAAGTATCATTTTCGACGCTTTGGATTACAACGGCAGCCTGGAAATCTACTGCCGCCAATATTCCACCGTCGCCAGAAACGGCTCTCCGCTCATGGAAGGTGTGGACTTCACCTACGATGCCCAGAAACACCTTATCACCATACCCTACAGCGACGCCACGAACGTCGAAATCACTGGTGCAATCAGTATTTTTCACTCTCCATAGATGAGTGCAAAGTACCTAACCATAAAAGATATTATGATTTGAAGTGAAGAAGTGTATTTTGAAAAATGTGGTGATGAAGATGAAGATATTACTCAAATTCCTGTTTGTTTTTTTAGTATTATTTTATCCAACAGAGGATGGTCTGCTGTATGCCGCGGGTATCACAGATCCGGATTCTACGTTTGAGGATCCCCCGGGTGGATGGCTGTATGTGTATAACGGCGATCAGGACGCGAGGGGACCGGGGAATAATTTCGATTCGCTGGACGGAAACTGGGATCATAATAACGAATCGGATTTGTGGACCGATCCGGGTAAGGTAACGACGAACGGGGACGCCTTGACCATTACCGACAACCTGTCCAGCGGCGACGATCGCAAAATATTTTTTGCCTATAACCTGACCGCGGATGGAGTGTCGAGCAACTTTCTTGATGAGGGCGCAACATTGCGCTTTCGAGCGCGAGGTACGGGAAATTACCGCATTGCCTGGACGGGTAAGGGTAACATACAAGTCCGTCAATCCGGAAATAGTCTGATTTCATTTGCTTTTAATGATAGTGCGGATCAACTGGAGGTAACGGACGGCGTTGATTCGGAAGATCAGGCGAATTTGTACGGTATTTCGGATATAGACGCCTGGCATGATTACTGGATCGTAATCGAACCGGCGATGGATAGCCCGGGCAAAACGCACACGATAACTCTATATATGGACGGGCAGGGAACGCCCAAGGCCAGTCTGGATATTACGGCGGCGCCGTCCAGCGAATCGTCATACAGCGGTATCAGTTACCTGGGCATGGGGTGTCCGTTTTCCTCTGAGCAGGGTACGTTGTCCGTCGATTATGTAGCCGTCCGTACAGGTGCGGTACATCCCGGATTGATGATCGTAGAAGCGGGAAACAATCGACGAGTGATGCTGAATGCCGCCTCCGTATCGGTACAGATGAATCCGACGATTGTGCCCTCGTCGGGTCAAACGATTACGAATGTTGTATGGAGCCTTCAATCGGGACCGGCGGACGTAACGTTCGCCGTAACGCCGGGACAAACCGAGCACGATCCGAACGCGCTGGTGTACTTTACGGAGCCGGGAACGTACGTGATGCGGGTGGAGGCGTGGGATTCGACGCCCCAAAGAGCCGCCGACACGGTTACGATAATCGTCGTGGAGGGGTTGCGGGGAGACATTAACGGCGATAAAAAGATTGATGGACTGGATCTGTATTATTTTTGTCTGCAGTGGCTCGATCCGCCTGGATGTCACGTATTCCCACATGCCTGTGCGGATATTACGGGCCAAGATGGGGTAAATCTGCGGGATTACGCGATTTTCGCTCGGCAGTGGTTGACCAATGTGTTTCCGGGGAATACGGAGATCTTTTATCTTTCCGGCCGCGGCAAAGATGACGGTGTATGGTGGGATTTCTACTGTACCGGCGGCAATCAGAGCGGCTTCTGGACGCAGATTCCGGTGCCCTCGAACTGGGAACTGCAAGGATTCGGTAATTATAACTACGGGAATGACAGCACGAAATCGAGTGAGCAGGGTTTGTATAAACGGACATTTGAGGTCCCGCAGGAGTGGGCGGGAAAACGGATACTGCTGGTGTTTGAAGGGGTGATGACGGACGCCGAGGTCTCGGTCAACGGTCAGTCGGTCGGCCCGATTCATCAAGGCGGTTTTTATCGATTCCAATATGATATCACGGATCAGGTGCTGGTGGGCAGCGACCAGAATCTCCTGGAAGTGACGGTCAGCAAGGTATCGAGTAATTATTACGTGGAGCAGGCCGAACGAAAAGGGGATTATTGGGTGTTTGGTGGGATTTATCGTCCGGTGTATCTCCAGTCGGTGCCGCAGGAATATATTGACTGGACGGCTATCGATGCGCGGGCGGATGGTTCGTTCGCGGCGGACATCTACATGATGAACCATCTGTCCGCGGACAACGTAGTGGCCCAAATTACCCAGTTGGATGGAACCTCTGTTGGAACCGAGTTTCAGGCCACAATCCCGCTGGGGGAGGATAAGGTTACCGTCAGCACGAGCGTGAGCGAACCTGCGACATGGACGGCGGAAACACCGAATTTATATTATGTTAATTTTACCCTGCGCGCGGGTGAAGCGGAGATTCATACGGTGCAGGAACGGTTCGGATTTCGTACCATCGAAGTTTGCCCCGGAGATGGCATCTACTTAAACGGTAGCAAGATTCGACTCAAGGGTTGTGACCGTCACAGTTTCTGGCCGGACTCGGGCCGGTGTCTTAGTGAACAACTGAGTTATGATGACGTGCGGTTAATAAAAGAAATGAATATGAACGCGGTGCGGATGTCGCACTATCCGCCCGATGGCCATTTCCTGGACGTCTGCGATGAGCTGGGATTGTATGTCCTGGACGAATTGGCGGGCTGGCAAACCCCGCCATATGACACAACCGTCGGGGAGAAACTGGTCAAGGAGATGGTGACGCACGATGTGAATCATGCGAGCATCTTGTTCTGGGACAACGGCAACGAGGGTGGCTGGAATACGGCGCTCGATGATGACTTCGCCATCTACGACCCGCAGAATCGTACCGTCCTGCATCCCTGGGCGAATTTCAATCATGTAGATACCGATCATTATGAAACCTACAGCAGTACGCAGTCGAAACTGAGCGGTTCGACCCTCTTTATGCCGACCGAATTCCTGCACGGTTTATATGATGGCGGACTCGGCGCAGGATTGAACGATTATTGGAATGTAATGGAAAACGCACCGTTGGGCGCCGGCGGATTCCTCTGGGCCTTTCTCGATGAAGGCGTGGTACGCACGGATATGGG
>CAZNQT010000283.1:0-6601 GCA_964574885.1 uncultured Pirellulales bacterium | reverse complement strand
CTCCCGAGGTCCGCGTTCCCAGCAGGATATAACTTCTGTCGAACCCCCGCAGTCGCATGAGAGCATCGTTCGTGCTTTCGTTTTGATAGATTCGCACTTCCCGGCCGGCGTATTCACAGCGTAAAAACGGCCACTCAATCGCGACGATCTTCAACGTGTTCTCAAAGACCTGGCCTACGGTCGCCTTTTCCAATCGATCGGGATCCTTGAACAACAGATAGGCGCAAGTTTCCTCCTCGCCGGCACTAATGCCAAAAACCGTGAATGGTTTTTTTAACGGCTTGGGACCCAGCGTGGCGGCGCGCACGTCGTCGGGATCCGGATTCACCGGCGGAGGCGGCACCTTGGCGGGCTTAAAAATATTTTTATCGGTGATAATTTTTTTCATCTGATCCACGGTGAGTTTTTTTGGTTTATTCCGGTTTGCATCCGCCGCCCAGAGAGAGACGCCGCTCATTCCTATACCCAGGATTACCAGAATCCCGCGAAAGATAAAATGCTGGCGCCTTGTTGCTTTGTTTCTCTGTCTGGAGACGTAATTCTCGCCCGGAATCTCCCTGTCCGCGTAGGGCCTGAAACGTTTTAGTTTTCGTTCGTTTCTCATATTTTATCTTTCTGGTATGCCTAAGACGTATTTTTTATTGTTTCTTTTGTTTCTGTGGTTTCCGGTTTGGAAGAAGTGGCCGGTATCGAAATGACCATGTCCACCTGGAGGTCTTTGGTGGAAGGTAATTCGGATACAAACGTACTCGTCCCTACCAAGGAGCGATCCACCGTTTTTACCGTTAAACTTTCGATGCGCAGCAACCAGTCTTTCTCCCGGTCCAACATAGCGATGAAGTCCGCCAGTTCCTCGATTTTACAATCCAACTTTAAATTGCAATTGAACGTTTTATATTCCAGATGGTTCTCCAGGGTAGAATCGCTATAATCTTTTTGGCGGATCACCACGCCGCTGTCGCCTGCCAGCTTGATCAGATAGGCGTCAAACTCTAATTTTCGTTCTTGCTCGGTCTTCTGGAGAAGTCCTTTGATTCGTTTCCATTTTTCCACGTAATGCGTTTTCTCCTGGATTTCCTGGTTGGCCCGATTCATGTCCGCTCGACGGGCTTCCACTTCGTGGTCCAGGGTATCCAGCTTATTCTTCATGCGTTGTCCGATCAGCCGACCCACCAGGACCGCTCCTACGCAAAGCACAAGGCCTAAAATGGTTATGGTTCTTCTACTTTTGCCCATCTTTCACGACTTCGGGTTTGGTGTTAAAATTACACGTTATGGAAAAACTCACCGGGTAATAGAGATCCCGGGTAGGATCCGTTCGTACCTGCCCTGATTGTTTTACCTGTTGGAACATCTGGGATTCATTCAATCGATTCATAAAATCATTCAGAACGGTTTCTTCGCTGCACCGGCCGGAAAGGGTGATATTATAATCGGTACCGGCGCTTTTCTTTTCCGAGATCACCAGTTTGGTCACGTGGGCTTCTTCCGTGTTAGGAAACAAACGGGTAATTTCCGCGAAAACGATTAAATACTCCCTCCGGGATCCTTCGTCCTGGACGGGTAGATACGGTCGAAACAAATTCCAGTTTTCCTGTGCGTGCCGGGTTAATTTTAGTCCCGGCTGGGTCTGGGCTAATTCATCTTCAATACGCGCCAATTGCTGCTGTTTCTGCTGCACCCAACTCAACCAAAACGCTCCCACCAGAATTAAACTCGCCAGCCCAATTAACGCAAAGGGGCGCCAGGTGATCGTATGCTTTTTCCCCTTCTCGAGGCCGCGGGGATTCAGGAAATCAAACCAGGTCGGACTGGCGGATAAACCGTCAAAAGCAGCCCCCAATGCCGGTTGATATCCGGAATAATCCATTTCCGATTCGGTAGGGGAAGCAAGAATCCCTTCCCAGGAATTACATAAGGTCACCTCACGATGCAAACCTTGCCGTATCTTCTCGACCATACCTGGTACGGCAGCCTGAGTGCGCTCATCCCCCGCCGCCAGGAATATGCGCTGAGGATTGCATTGGGGATGAGAAAGCCGAATGGTATTGAAAATTCGCTGTAAATGGCCGATCAGTTCGTCCGCGATACTCTCCCACCCCCGTTCATAGCCGGTAATAGTGACCGACTGCAGCGATACCAAGCCATCCGGGTCCAGAATGCCGACGTCCGCGTGTTGGCGCTCTATATACACCACCGCGATATTGGTTTCCTGGGCTTCATGCCAGTGCATCAAAAGTCCGTTGATAGCCGCGAGCGGCCGAAGCTCCAGCGATTGGATTTTCACCCCCCCGACAGACGCTAAATCCCGGCAAAATTCAATCGCTTTTTTTTGCGCTGCCGCTACTAAAACACCTTGGGTAAAACCATTTCCAGAAATGACCTCCGACTTCTCCTCTGGTGAAATGTCCGCTCCGGTCCACAGATCGAAGACCAGTTGTTCCGGCGGAACCAGAACGGTTTGTCGTGCCATGCCCAACAATTCTCCGATGGCACTCTTACTCAAATTCCCCTTGCGGTTCACACCGTTTTCCGGTAGAAGTTCTAACGGAAAATACCGTATAAAACATTGTCGCGGCGGTAGCGTCAATACTGCCTTTTGCGAACGCCAACCGGTCCGGTTCAGCGTATCGGCCAGAATCTCACCTAACGCAATCGGATTCGACGCCTGATCGGAGGCAAAGGGAATCTCGACCGGCGGTTGTAACACGAATCCTGCTCCGCGCCGGCGTAGATTCACGACTCGAATGGAATTATCACCTATATCTATCCCAAGCATATAGCTTTAATTCGCTCCTAAGTTTATTCATTCCGCATCAGGGTTCGCATATCCACCGTTTCATCCCTTGCCACTCGATACACTTCCGCAATGGAAGTAAAACCGCGTTTGACTTTTTCCAGTCCGGATTCCTGTAGCGTACGCATCCCAAGATCGCGGGCTTTTTCACGTATCTGGTTGGCATGGGCCTGATGCAGGATCAATTGCCGGATCGCATCATCCAGACTAAACATTTCAAAAATCGCGGTTCTGCCCTGATAGCCGCTATGTCGGCAGACTGGACAGCCCCTACTTACATAGACACGGTCATCCACGATAAGTTTCTGAAATTCCGGTGGTAGGACCTTTTTGTCGGTCACCTCCTCACGGCATTGGGGACAGAGCAAACGCACAAGTCTTTGTGCTATAACGGCTTCCAGCGATGAGGAAACCAGATACGGCACCAGTCCCATCTCCAGCAATCGCACCGGCGCCGAGGGGGCGTCATTGGTATGCAGCGTACTAAAGACCAGATGCCCAGTCATGGCCGCCGATATCGCAATCCGGGCGGTATCCGAATCGCGAATCTCCCCGATCATGATGATATCAGGATCATGTCGTAAAATGTTACGTAAAATGTTGGCAAAATCCAGACCAATGGCCGGTTTCACCTGGATCTGAGTGATTCCTTCCACTTGATACTCGATGGGATCTTCGACCGTGATAATTTTACGACTGAGATTGTTTAATTCATTCAAGGAAGCGTACAGCGTCGTGGTTTTACCACTTCCCGTTGGGCCCGTGACCAGAATTACGCCATGTGAAAGCTGCAACACTTCGTGATAGACACAGAGGTAATCCTCCGGAATTCCCAGACTATCGAGCCGACGAAAGGTGATTTGACGATCCAGTAAACGCAATGCCAATCCCTGGCCAAACATGGTCGGCAGGACGGAAACCCGCACGTCAATGGGCCTTCCCATTACGGTTAAGCGAATCTGACCATCCTGGGGTAAACGTTTTTCCGCTATATCCAGGTTCGACATAATCTTCAAACGCGAAATGATCGCCGCTTCCAGGTTCTTAATCCGCTCCGGGACCGGTTCCGTCTGTAATATGCCGTCGAGTCGATAACGTACTCGTAAGGTATCTTCAAACGGTTCCAGGTGGATATCGCTGGCGCCGATTTTCACGGCCTCCAGTAAAAGCTGATTGACAAAACGAATGATGGCGGCATCTTCTCCGACTTCATCCGCTTTGGTTAGATCCACAATTTCCGGACCTTCCAGTTTAATCACTGTTTCGCCATTTTTATTGGTGGCTTGATCGTCGATCATATCCTGTACCGTATCCGCCCCGATACCGTAGGCGGCCTTGATAATCTTGGCGACATCGCTGGGTTTTGCCAGAAAGGGAACCACCGTCAACGATTGTCCCTGTCCCAGAGGATTCAATAACATGGAAAACTCATCGCACTTGTCAAACTGACGGGGATCCGCCAGAGCCACATCCAAAATCAATCCCTTGCGCGCAATGGGAGCGATGGAATACCGATGCGCGACACGTGCCGGTACCAGTCGAGATAAGTGCGGTTCCAGCTTCAGTTTCGCCGGGTCCACCAGTTCCATCTGCATAAAATCCGCCAATCCCTGCCAGATCGTGTCTTCCAATTCGGGAAACTTCCGCAACAGCCGATAATATATCGGATCCGCTGCTTCCGATTCCGAAGTGGAAACTTGCTCCAACTGAGCTGGCTGGACTATCCCTTTTTCCAGCAGAAATGCTTCAAAATCCTTCATAACTATTGCCCATGGTCTGCGGGCAGGTAAATTCTCCTTATCCTTTATTGGCCCAATATTTATAAATGATACTATGCTTTTCGTCAATAACCGCTACCGGAGAACACTTTTACCTTGCAAATGAGAAGTAGTTTATTATCTTATCAAAGGTACGGATTGAGGTAACTATTACGACCCATGGTGGTCGACATAACGTATTGTTAATTAGGAGCTTATGGTGCATAGCGGAAAGGAGTCCCTTGTGAGTCCGATAATGATTTTTCAAGGTAATATCCCGACTCTTTCGGTCAAGGCAACCTGTCTGCCGGAGGCGTGGGAAAAAGCGGTTCTGGCCGTTTGGGAACAGGGAATCGATGTCAAAACCGAATATGACAAACCTGAAGATCCTCCCAGCAAGGACGCGACCGTCATGATCGAGGTGGAAGATCCCTTTGCCGAGCCGCGGATCCATAAAAATTTCCCCGGCGGGCCGGAAGAACTGGAAGCCTATCGCCAGGAGGTCTGCCAGGGGATTCACAATCATTGGATCGATCCCGTCGCCGGCAAATGGACTTATACCTACCATGAAAGGCTTTTTGCCTATTGCCCCACGGACGATCTGCGCGATCCCCATGCTGCCAGACCTTTCCCTCCCGTTAACCAGATTGATTATGTCGTTGATAAACTCAGCGAAACTCTGTTTTCCCGTCGAGCTCAGGCGATCACCTGGCAGCCTACCGCCGATCCCCCCACAGACGATCCGCCCTGCCTGCAGAGGCTGTGGTTTCGGATTCTGGAAGATGATGAAGGAAATGCAGTCCTCAATATGAATTCCCACTGGCGCAGTCGGGACCTTTACAAAGCTTGGTTTATGAACGTCTATGCCCTGACCGATCTGCAACGAATCGTCGCCGAACGGATCAGTCGGAATATCGCCCGTGAGGTTAAAATCGGTCGCTATGTCGATGTCACTGACTCGCTGCATATTTACGGCAGTTATTTTGTCGAAGCGGCGCCCGAACTGGAAAAAATGAAGGATGGCAACTTCGCCTCCCGCGCCTGGCCCAGCGATCACCCGGCCTTTCAGATGATGACCGAAGAAGCCAAAACCAAACTTGCTCAGGATCCGGATTGGTACGCGAAAGGTCTTGGCTGACGTTATCGACCTTTTCAGTCAAAGCCTCCGGAAATACTAAAACATTCGATAAAAGAGTAATAAAGCCGTACCCTATTATTGACGAATAGTAATTCAAAGGGAGTTATCTAATCCGATTAAGGAGACGAAGATGGAAGACACGACCGGCCTCGAATCCCAGTTTGTCATCGAAGAAACAACCAATCAGAATATCACCGAGCCTCTAAATTCGATCCTGCAAAAGGCCATCACCGAACGAGCCACGGACGTACACATGGATCCGACGACGGAAGGAGAAATGGTGCGGTTCCGGGTGGACGGGATTCTTTATGAAAAGGATCTGATTCCCTTTGAGTTGCGAAAACGCGTCTTGAATCAGGTTAAAATTTTGACCAATCTCGATATTGACCGGTCGTTCCTGCCGCAGGACGGGCTCTTTATCTATCAGCACGATGGCATCCAGCATGATATCCGGGTGACGATCGTTCCCATTAACAATCGAGAATCCATTCATTTTCGACTGCTCACGGCCGCCCGGCAGGTTTCCACCCTGGAAGAAATCGGGATGGGGTCCCAGGATTTGAACCTGGTGAAAAATACCATCAAGGCGCCTACCGGTTTAATCTTGGCTTCCGGGGGCACCGGCGCCGGCAAAACCACCACCATGTACGCCTTGGCCAACGCTCTGGAACTGGATACTCTGGTGGCCGTCTCCATTGAAGATCCGGTCGAGTTTCGGAATTCCTATATTCGCCAGGTTGAAGTGGACGAAGTGCATGGCTTGACGATGTATGAAGGTCTGCGCGTTCTCATGCGTACGGACCCGGACGTCATTCTCGTGGGCGAAAATCGCGATAAACAATCCGCCGTCACTGCCGCCCGTGCGGGCCTTTACCGACACCTGGTGTTGGCCACTATTAACGCCCGCAA
>CAZNQT010000282.1:0-6605 GCA_964574885.1 uncultured Pirellulales bacterium | reverse complement strand
CTCTTATATTTTAACAGTAAGAAATATCCTGTCAAATTGTCAGTATTATCCGTATCGACAAATCAATATGGATTCAGCCATTTAAGTTAGAAATACTAACAAGTCGGGGAGAAATTGCAAGAAATTCTTAATTCCTTTATTATCAAGGGCTTATCGACACAAGAATCCTGCCTTCATTATCGCTGGCGATTTTTTCTCCCGGTTTGACCACCAGGAATTCCTGCTCGATCCAGTCTCCCGCCAATAGGTCCTGCAGCAGTCGCATATCCCCCGTCAGCCTATGGAATTCGAGGTTTTTCTTTTGGGCTTCCTGTCGGGCCAGGCCGGCATATTCCTCATCCAGCGGATTTCCCATATCTATATAGGTTAGATTTTTATAATTTTTTTCCCACCCGCCCAGCATCTCCATGATGTATTGGGCGTTTTCCTTACCGTACCTGGCCTCATATTCCTCCAAAGTCAGATCCAACCCCAGTTTGCTCATTACAGATTGGTCCGTCGGATTTAACCCGGGCGCCTGGGAGGAAAAAGAATCGCCCGAAAAACTATCGCGTTCGGTCCAGCCGGTCGTGCGGAAATACGTCCCGGGATGCTGCTGGAAATATTCCTCGTAGGCCTGAGCGGAACCGAAAAACAGGGTAATGCAGTCGTGGGCCCGGGGAATGACCAGGGGAATCTCGGCAGCCTGCAGACCGACTACACCATCATTGCAGCGGCCATAAGCCAACAATATAGCTTCGTATCGGCTGGTATCGACGCGCGCTACGGCTTCCCGTAGTTTCTGATTCATCCCTTCCTGCCCCATGTCGTGCAGGCCCTTGGGTAAGAATTCGACGTCGATGATGTTCGGACAGCGGGCCGTTAAAAAACAAAGCTCCCGATAAAATATTTCGCAGGCCAACAACTTATATTGTTTTTTATATTCCGGTTTCATATCATTTCACCACGAAGGGCACAAAGCCCTCGAAGTATTCTATGCCATGCAGACATAGATTTACAAGGCTAAATTAGGGTTTAGGGTCCAGGATCCCGGGTCCCAGGAAAAGAATAAACCGTGTGGTATGCCTTCGCGAAGTGCAGGCATGATTTTAACCTCGTAAAGACAAAGAAGCGATAAGCAGATAACCAGAATTTCTATTGTATATGCAAAGGGATTCTATTATATTAGTCTAGGTAAGCAAAATCGGGATAAACTATTATGTTTGATTTTCTAAATCGACTATTTAGAAAATTAGTACAGCCGGAATTTACGGTTGTCATTAGCGACGGTGTGGCCATAGCCACACAAGGTACGATATCCAAAAAGGCATTGGTGGAATTTACCGAAGTCGCCAAACTACAGGGGATCTCGAAGGGAACTATCTATGGATTCAAATCCAAAGGGGGTATAACATTGGAATTTTCTCGTGACATCCGAAAAAGTGATCATCAACGTTTCCGGAATGCCTTGAGTAATTTGAAATGAGTTTTATGCAAATCTACACTATTATTGTAAGGTATAACGATTATGTCAGACGAATCTGATGAACTGGTGGTATTGCAGTCGGTGCCATCGGAGGCGCAGGCGAATTTGATCGCCGCGGCCTTGGAGCGCGCCGGCATCGAGGCGGCCCTCGAAGGCGCCCTGACCGCCGCCTTTCGCGCCGAAGCGCCGGGCGAAGTCAAAATCATCGTCCGTAAAAACGATCTGCAAAAAGCGAAGGAAGCACTGGAATCTTATAAAGATCTCATTGAGGACGAGGGATAAAGATTTGATGAAGATTAAGATTGCAGTGTTTGCGGACCTGCATGCCGGCAGGAAAGATGACTATTCAGAATGTCGGGGGGATATCGCGGATGTATTATTGGCGCGGGCGGTGTATCGGTTAAAACGGTGGATTCAGCCGGACGTGCTACTGCTGCTGGGAGATATGGTGGAAGAGGATGGGATGCCGACGGTACGAACCCTCTTGGAACAGTCGGCTAAAGCCCTGACGATTCTGGAATGCCCGGTGATCGTGATTCGAGGCAATCACGATCCGGCGGAGGAATTATTTTACGAACATTTTCCGCAGCCGGCAGAGGTTGTCGATATAAAAGGAGTGCGGTTTCTGCCATTTCAGGACGCCGAGGCGCCGGAATATAACGCCTTTCGATCCAAAACGGATCTGGATCGTATGCGGGGGGCGAGAAACGATTTCGACGGGCCGATTGTCTCCGTTCAGCACGTACCGTTGTTTCCACGAGAAATGAGCGAGTCTCCGTTTCACTATACGAATGCGGAGGAAGTGATAGGGGTAATGGCCAAGTCAGAAATCAACCTGGCAATCTCCGGCCATTATCACGAAGGAATGGATTTGATTCGACAGGGAAAACAGGCATTTGTCGCCACACCGGCGTTGGCCATAGAACCATTTTCATTTCTGACAATCGATATAGACGGAGAAAATATTCAGGCCACCCGACATCAACTACAGATACCGCGGGAGTTGGGATTGGTCGATACTCATATTCATACGCCGTTTGCCTATTGCAACGAGAATATGGAACCGGCGCTGACGCTGCAATTGGCGGAGGATCTTGGGCTGGCAGGGATGGCGTTTGCGGAACATTCGAGTCATTTATATTTCAACCGGGCCGATTATCAGGAGGATCGGCATTTACGCAAGGGCCTGGCGTCTCGTCGGGAGGAGGATGACCGGTTCGACGAGTATTTACAGATGCTGCGGCAAGCGGGTTGTCCGGCGGAATCGGTGGGGCTGGAGACTGAGCTGGATTATCAGAATCGGCTGCTATTGCGGGAGGAAGATCGGGAGCGGGTACGTTATCTGATCGGGGCAGTGCATGGTCTGCCGGAGCGGCAGGAGGAAGATAAAAACCTGGCGCGATTGAAAGAACAATTCATGGCCGCGACGGCGACGATACTCGCCAGTGGAATTCGGGTGTTAGCGCATCCGTTTCGGATCTTTCGACGCTGTCAGTTTGTGCCGCCGGAGGATTTGTTTACACCGGTGGTAAAGCTGTTGCAGGAAGTGAACGTAGCGGCGGAGGTGAATTTCCATACGAATGAGCCGCCGCCGGAGTTTTTCCGCATGTGCATAGAAGCAGGCGTGAAGCTCAGCTTCGGCAGCGACGCCCATAATCTGCGCGAGATTGCCGAGTTCCAGCCACATCTGAATTTGTTGCGAGATATTGGATTTAATGGTGAACTAAAGGATATACTCATCGACCCTCGGAAAAATAATTATCAGGAATAATGACTTGTTTGTATCAACGTCGAAACGTTATACGCGAATCATACTAGCCTATCACGGGCGCCATAGGCGGGACCAATTCACTTTCACGAGTTCCGAGAAGTTCAGATCGCGAAATCGCTGCATGCGTTCGGTTTTCATTACTTCGCCGTTGGGATGGAAGGTGATTTTCAGGGACCAGAGACTATCGAGGCTGGAGGGTTCGACGCCATAACGCATATCCATAAATTCCACCACGTGTGAGATATATTGGTTTTGATAGACCGCGCGGGTTTGGCCCATGGCGAACCATTCGAATGTTTTAGCATCCTCGATTTGTCGTGCTTTGTCGATCCAGGAATTACGATGTATCGTTTCGTGGTTAATGTGGGGCGGGGCGCGAAACAGCAGATTCACGCGTCCGGCGGCCCAGGTGGCGTTGTCCCGATACGTAACCCGCCAGAGAAAGATGGCGCCGATCTGGGGATAGGCCTGGTATTGGCCATGGGTAGAAGCAGGTGACTCGGTGCTCGCCTCCGGAGGGAAGTATTTTTGCATCGTTTGGATGGCCAGCGTTTTCATTACGCCGCCGGTCAGGATGTAAGCCGTACTGAGACCGAAACCAAGCCATCCGACAAACAAAGTCAGTTTACGAGAATCGGATTTGACTTTGCGAATAACATAACAGGCGGTCAGAGTGAGAATCAGCATCGGAGTATAAAAAATGTCGATGATTGGCATGAAATCCAGGGCAAAACGGCGGTTCGTGATCGGTGCTAATAGTTGCGTACCGTAACTGGTAGTCCAGTCCAGCAGAGGGTGACTCAACAAAGCGACAAATACACAGGCGTACAAAAGCACGAAAGGCTGAGGCGATTTGGAGGAACGTCGAAACCGTCGCCAGAGCAGCGCGATGAACCACGAAAAAACGGGAACCATGATGAGCGAATGGCTCAGGCCGCGATGGATAACGGTTCGGGTGAAATCGTCGGTTTCCCTGCCGCTCAGGGTCATAAGCGGTTGAATGAAGATGTCCAGATCCGGCACGATGCCGGCTAAGGCGGCTACCCAGGTGGCGTCTTTGCCAATCCGCTGCCGAAAACCCAATTGAGCCGTTGCGGCCCCTAAAAGTCCCTGCGTGATCGTATCCATGTCGTTTGTTCTCAACACAACCAGTAAAAATTAGCTTGTTCGCCGTATCGTATTATATACCCATTTCTCATTCATAGAAACCGACGGCTATGTCTCCCACAAGATACTGCTGAAAATAGCTCCCAATGCGAAAAAAGCAACGCTTGAATCTACCCTGAAAGCGCCCTACAATGTTAGATAGATATAAAACGGGGGGTGATTGTGAAAGAATAATGACAAGAATTCGATATTGGTTCATAAGATTTTTTGGATTGTGGTTCACGTTCGTTTTACTTTCACCGGTTGCCCAGGCGTGTCGGTTTAACGTGCGGGAGGTGGGGTTTGTCTGTTTTCCCGAGGAAGCCTACTATCTGTACGCCCTCGTTCGCGATGATACGCCCGCGGCGCAGGTGACCGCGATTGAGGAAAAGGCGAAATCCGTTCTATCGAAAAGTAATGTCATTTTTGAATTGATACGGATCGATCAAGAGAAAGAGCATCCGGCGCTGGCGCATCTGCCGATGCAAGAGATCCAATCCTATCCGGCGCTGGTACTGGTGTCGCCTTCGCCTGAAAATCGCATGAGAATTCTGTCGATTCCCCAGACGGCCCAACCGTTTTCGCAGCGATTGCAACGTGTTCTGGAAAACTTGATTTTATCACCGAAACGTCAAGAGATTCTCAAACACGTGGCTGAAGTCTATGGATTTGTACTTCTCGTACAGGGACGGGATCCGGAACAGAATCAACAAGCCGCCAAGGTAGTGGATGAAGTGATCCAGGAAATAACCGAAATGCTGCCGAACATGCCGCAGCCGATTTATGCCCCCGCGCCGTTACAGAAAGGTCCGCAGCGAATTGATATCTCTCTGCAAGAAGCAGAGAAGGAAAAGATGCTGTTTTGGAGCCTTGATCTATCGGATCGGGACCCCAATGTCCCGCATGTCGTCGTTCTCCACGGACGGGGCCGGATGGTCGGCGTGCCGCTGGCCGGGGCGGAGATTGATGCTTATACGCTGGGGTATTTCTTATCGGTGATCGGCGCCGATTGCGAATGCGGTCTGGATCGACGCTGGATGCAGGGGCGCATGATCCCGCTGCGCTGGGATCAACCGGTCAAGGCCAGGCTCGCCAAGGCACTCGGTTACGATCCTGAAAATCCCATGATTATGATGGAGGTAGCGCGGATTGTCCACCGCGGGTATTATTCCGGCGGCTTTACCGAACTCCCGAGCGGGGCGGATTCGCAAATCATGGGATATCAGGAAATCCCCATCGTCCTGGAAGACGAGGAACCCAACCAGATCCAATCTGTAACCACGGAGGTTGCTGCGACGGAAATAAAGAATCCCCCTGAATCAGCGACCGGTACCTTGAATGAACCGGATACCCCGAAATCCAAACCTGCCAAATTGGAAATGTCCATGGATCCCCTGCCGAAACAGTCGCCGACGCAAAACGTGCAAATAAGTTCGACGGAAGACGATACGGATGCTTCCTTCCTGTCCGTTTATCGAGTGCCGTTGATCGTGGCGACGACCGTATTCCTGATTGTTATAGCCGGAGGGATCATCGTGGGATTACGAAATCGCGGGAGAGCAGCGTGAGTATGTTTCGTCAGATCCTCAAGGAAATCGCCCATCGCAGGTGGAACTTTCTGCTGAGCGTGATTGCCGTCGTAACGGCGGTGGCGTTTTTCGTTGCTTCTATGACCATGGGCAGTGCCTCCGAACGCGAAACGTCCAAAATCATGCTCGGCACCGGCTTTAATCTGCGCATCCTGCCTCGCGACGCCGATATGTATGAATTCTGGATTCATCATTTTACGCCCCATACCATGCCGGAATCGTATTGTGAAAAGATCCTCAGCAATCCAAATTTCACCGTAAACCATATTCTCACAACCTTGACATGGGAAGTGGAAGTCCGGGCCCATGACCAGCAGGTGAAAGCGCTTTGGACCGGCGTTGCCCCGGAGCGAATTCCGCCGGGTAAACCGAAAAAGGCCCTACAACCGCCCGTAAAAAAAGGCCAGGTACACCTCGGCTATCATATCGCCAGAGACCTGCAACTGAAAAAAGGCGATTCCATCAACATCAAAGGTGAAAATTTTGAAGTCGTCAAATGCCTCCAGGAAAGCAATAATCCCGAAGGCGACGACATCCGCATCTATGCCAACCTGAAAGATGTCCAGCGATTGTTGAATCTTCCCGGACAGGTCAACGAGATCAAGGCCATTGACTGCCTCTGCCAGACCTCTGC
>CAZNQT010000281.1:0-6607 GCA_964574885.1 uncultured Pirellulales bacterium | reverse complement strand
GTATTGCAGGAAGCAAATGAAACGGTATGCGAAAATGTCCGAGACATTGAGGAGAATAAAAAGGTGCCCTCCCCGGATCAGCTTTATGTGGAAATGCCGTCTTCCGCCAAGATTACCGTCTATGACGGCCGGACGGGCGAACCCTTCGATCAAAAGGTGGCGATCGGGTATATGTATCTCATGAAACTGCATCACCTGGTGGATGATAAAATTCACGCACGAGCGACCGGTCCGTATAGCCTGATTACCCAACAGCCCCTGGGCGGCAAGGCCCGTACCGGCGGACAACGATTCGGGGAAATGGAAGTCTGGGGACTTGAAGCCTACGGCACCGCCTACATCCTGCAGGAACTTCTCACCGTGAAAAGCGACGATGTGGAAGGGCGAACCAAAATCTACCAGTCTATGGTGAAAGGGCTCAACTGCCTCGAAGCCGGAACCCCGGTTTCCTTTGACGTGCTGTGTAATGAGATTCGCGGCCTCGGACTCAACATCCAGTTGGAGAAGAAACGAATCATTTAAAATGGCGAATGACGAAATGTGAATGTCGAATCAATGACGAAGACCGAATAACAAAGAAAGATGGGAAAACGAATGAGTATGATTTGGAGGAACGAACGGCGTTATTTGGAGAACAAGTAATAAACTTTGCAAAGAAAATTCCGAGCAGCCCAATAAACCATCCTTTGATAAGTCAGGTAGTTCGATCGGCAACCAGTATTGGAGCCAATTACTGTGAAGCAAACGATGGGGTATCAAAAAAGGATTTTAAAAATAAAATTGGTTTGTGCAGAAAGGAATCAAAAGAAACAAAACATTGGTTACGAATGATCGCGACGGCGGATGACGAATTAAAAGACGAAGCGCGGAAACTATGGCAGGAAGCAAAAGAACTAAATTTGATATTCTCGCAAATATTCCGGAATTGCTAATAATGATTACTAAAAATAGGACGATTTCTTTATTCGGGTTTCGTTATTCGTTATTGAATCGTCATTCGAATTTCGTCATTCGTCATTAAAACCTATGTAAGCCTCCTAAGTCGAACTTAAAAGGGGAGGCTGGGAACAAATACTACGATAGGAGTAAATCCGAATGATTGAGTCGATTTACGACCGGATCAATGACTATGGTTCCGTCAAGATTTGCTTGGCCAGCCCGAATGACATTCGCAGTTGGTCGTTTGGCGAAGTCCGCAAGCCTGAAACCATCAATTACCGCACCTATCGGCCGGAAAAGGACGGTTTGTTCTGCGAGCGGATATTCGGCCCCGAACGGGACTGGGAGTGTGCCTGCGGAAAGTACAAGGGGACGAAATACAAAGGGATCATTTGTGATCGCTGCGGCGTCAAAGTGACCCATAGTCGCGTACGGCGCAAACGAATGGGGCATATCAATCTCGCTGCGCCCGTCGTCCACATCTGGTTCTTTAAGGCCATGCCTTCCCGCCTGGCGAACATCCTCGCTATGAAAACCTCCGATATTGAAAAGGTGGTCTATTTTCAGGATTACCTCATTACCGACACCGGCGACACGCCCCTGAAGCTGAAGGAACTGCTTTCGGAGGATGAATATCGTCGGGCGTTGGAAAAGTATGGCGATACGTTCAAAGCCGAGATGGGCGCCGAGGCGATGCGAACCTTGTTACAGAATCTGGACCTGAATGCCGAGATCGTCCAGATGCGGGAAGATCTTGCCAAGACGAAAAGTCAGCAGAAAATCCGCGATATCAGCAAACGTCTGAAAATCGTCGAGTCCTTACGTCTGAGCGGCAACAAAACCGAGTGGATGGTGATGGATGTCATCCCGGTAATTCCCCCGGATCTAAGGCCCCTGGTACTGCTCGAAAGTGGAAATTTCGCTACCAGCGACCTGAACGATCTCTACCGCCGCATTATCAACCGAAACAACCGTTTGAAGAAACTGAATGACTTGAACGCGCCCGAAGTCATCATCCGCAACGAAAAACGTATGCTTCAGCAGGCCGTGGATGCACTCTTCGACAACGGTCGCTGTCGCCGCCCGGTTTTAGGCTCCAGCAATCGACCGCTGAAAAGCTTGACCGATATGATCAAGGGAAAACAGGGACGATTCCGCGAAAACCTGCTGGGCAAACGCGTCGATTATTCCGCCCGTTCTGTAATTGTGATCGGCCCGGAACTCAAACTCCATCAATGCGGATTGCCCAAGCGAATTGCTTTGGAACTTTTTCAACCGTTTATCATTCGGCAGCTCAAAGATCGAGGCCTGGCCGATACCATCAAGAGCGCCAAGAAAATGCTGGAGCGGAAAGAGGAAATCGTCTGGGATGTTCTGGAAGAAGTCATCCGGGAGCATCCGGTTCTCTTAAACCGGGCCCCCACGCTGCACCGCATGGGGATTCAGGCGTTTGAGCCGGTTTTGATCGAAGGACATGCCATCCAAATCCATCCGCTGGTGTGTCGGGGATTCAACGCAGACTTTGACGGCGACCAAATGGCCGTCCATCTGCCTTTAAGCGTCGAAGCCCAGGCGGAAGCTCACGTGCTTATGCTCGCGACGAATAACATTTTCTCGCCCGCCAACGGCTCGCCCATTATGTCGCCTTCCCAGGATATCGTATTGGGTAATTTTTATATTACCCTTGCCCGTCCCGATGAAAAAGGCGAAGGCATGACGTTTGCCAACCCGGAAGAAGCTATCCTGACTTATGACCACAAGAAAATTGGTATCCACGCTCCCATCAAAGTCCGACTGCCCAAACACAAACGGGCCCTCGATGAGAATGATGCCTTCTCCGAATACGGCGTTCTGATTGAAACCACCGTGGGCCGATGTATTTTCAATGATATCCTGGTGGAACAGATGCCGTTTTACAATCGCCCCCAAAGTTCCCGAAACCTCAGTCGGGTCATCAGCGACTGTTTCCAGTACGCCGGCCGCGGCGCCACCATCGAATTGCTCGATGATATTAAGGAGCTCGGTTTCAAATGGGCTACTCTGGCCGGGTTGTCTATGTGTGTCTCCGATCTGCGCATACCCGAACGCAAGCAGGAAATCATCGATAAAACTCAGGTTAAGGTGGACCGGATTGAGAGCAACTACCGCAAAGGCGCCTTGACCGATGGCGAACGGTATAACCAGTTGATCGACGCCTGGACCCATGCCCGCGTTGAAGTCACCAATGAGATGATGACCGAACTCAAAAATGATTCACGAGACGGAAAACCGTATCTGAATCCCGTGTATCTCATGACCGAATCCGGCGCCCGTGGTAAAGTGGACCAGATCCAACAGTTGTGCGGTATGCGGGCTCTCATGGCTAAACCTTCCGGGGAAATCATTGAAACCCCCATTAAGGCAAACTTCCGCGAAGGGCTGAACGTGCTGGAGTATTTTAGTTCCACCCATGGGGCGCGAAAAGGATTGGCCGATACCGCGCTGAAAACCGCCGACAGCGGCTACCTTACCCGAAAGCTCGCCGACGTGGCGCAAAACGTAATCGTCAACGAGCATGACTGCGGCACCTTGCAAGGCATCAGTAAAAGTGCCGTCTATAAGGGAGAGCAGGTGTCTATCCCGCTGCACGAGGTGATTATCGGCCGGACCGCCCGTGATACGATCCGCAATCCTATTACGGATGAAATCATCGTCTCCGAAAATGATATCATCACGCCGGTTATTGCCCGAAAAATCGAGGACCTGGGACTGGACACCATTCGCGTACGCAGCGGCATGACCTGTGAGAGTCCGCTGGGGCTCTGTGCCTGTTGTTATGGAGTGGACCTCAGTACCGGTCGATTGGTCGAAGAGGGAATGGCCGTCGGCATTATCGCCGCCCAGTCCATCGGGGAACCCGGCACCCAGTTGACCATGCGCACGTTCCACACCGGCGGCATCGCCGAACGTGCCGTCATGGACAACGACACAAAAGCCATCGTGGACGGCACCATCCAATATCGCGAACTTGTTGTGGTGGAAGAGCCTCCGGAATGGGCTGATCAGAAAGGGGAAGGTCCCCATGCCGGAACGGGCAAAGAATTAGGCGGAGACGATCTAGCGGAAAAAGATCATCCCTCTGCGGTGAAATTGGTGTCATTAAAACGTAATGGCGAATTGGCAATTATAGACGATAAAAATCGTGAACTTGAAAAATATAAAGTCCCTTATGGGGCTCATGTTATGGTTGGTGATGGCCAAAAGGTTACGATGGGGCAGCGGCTTTTCTGGTGGGATCCGCACCGTGTGCCCATCCTTTCCGAAGTCGCGGGAATCGTGAAATTCCAGGATATCGAAGAAGGCGAAACCATCCGCACCGAAGTGGACCAGCAGGGACGGATTCAGCGCCCCGTCGTCATCGAGCACAAAGGCGAAAAACATCCTCGCGTCGTGATCGAAGACGCCGAGGGACGCATCCTCGATTTCCACTATCTGCCTGCCAAGGCTCGCATCGAAGTGGATGAAGGCCAGGAAATTCCCGCCGGCGCCCTGCTGGCCCAGCAGCCTCGGGCCATCACCGGTACCCAGGATATTACCGGCGGCCTGCCCCGCGTCACCGAAGTCTTTGAAGCACGCAAACCCAAAGAACCTGCCGCCATGGCCGAAATCTCCGGTCGCGTCGAATTACGTAGTGATAAACGCCGGGGAAAGATGACCATTATTGTTCGTTCGGAAGCCGGAATGGAAGTCGAGCACCACGTACCGCACGACAAACACCTCAATGTTCACTCCGGGGACTATGTCGATGCCGGGGAACCGCTCACCGACGGCCCCCTGGTACCGCACGACATCCTGCGAATTCGCGGCGAGGAAGCTTTGCAGAACTATCTTCTCGTAGAAATCCAGAACGTCTATCGGGCCCAGAACGTAAAGATTAATGATAAGCACGTGGAAATTATCATTGCCCAGATGCTCCGCAAGGTCAAAGTCGAAAATACCGGCGATACCGATCTGCTGCCCGGCGATACGCTCGATAAGTTTCAGTTCCGCAGTGCCAACCAGCGCATGGCCGGCAGTGTCAAGATCACGGAGTCGGGCGACACCGATCTGGCCGTGGGAGCGATTATTGACAAAGCTGAACTCGAGAAGATTAACGAACCGATTCTGGCCATCGTCGGCGACCCCGCCCAAGGCGGTAAATGCCGACCCGCTACTGCCTCTACCTTGCTTCTGGGGATCACCAAGGCCTCCCTGCAATCCGAAAGTTTTGTTTCCGCCGCCAGTTTCCAGGAAACCACCCGCGTGCTCACTGAGGCCAGTCTTGCCGGCAAGGAGGACAGACTTCTCGGACTCAAGGAAAATGTCATTCTCGGACATCTTATCCCCGCCGGTACGGCATTTAAACCGTACCTCGATATCCAGGTTAAACATCTGGCCGAGCCGCCGAAACCGGTGAAACTTACTACTGAGGAATTCGAATTGAGAAAGGCCGAAGAAGCCCGCGCTGAAGCCGCCGTGAAGGAAGCTTTGGGCTTGACGGATAAATCCTAAGACAGTATCATTACTCGTTTACCTGGAACCCATAACCGGGTAGGGTGTGTAAAGCACGCCGGAGTGAAAAATTTAGAAACTATGAGTTCACTAGGAACTCTGTGGCTTCGAGACGTAATTAGGAGATTTGAATGCCGACAATTAATCAACTGATTCGAAAGGGACGCAAAAAAGCCAGGCATAAAACCCGTGTGCCTGACCTCAATCAATGTCCCCAGAAACGCGGTGTCTGCCTGCAGGTTCGTACTCAGACCCCTAAGAAACCCAACTCCGCCTTACGCAAGGTCGCCCGGGTACGCTTGAGTAACGGCAAGGAGATCACCGCCTATATCCCCGGCATCGACCACAATTTACAGGAGCACAGCATCGTTCTGGTCCGTGGCGGCCGGGTACGAGACCTGCCGGGCGTTAGGTATCATATTATCCGCGGCGTACTGGATACGCTCGGGGTGGCCAACCGCAAGCAGGGCAGAAGTAAATACGGCGCCCGAACCCCAAAATAATATACCCAAAAAGAACCGGGACCGCGAGCGACCGGGAAATAGCAACGCATTAAATTACGAGAAAACAAAACGGAGACCTTGAATTATGCCCAGACGATTTACGGCTTCCAGGGAACAATTGAAGCCCGACCCCAGATACAACAGCAAACTGGTGGCCAAGTTTATTAATAGCTTGATGTGGAAAGGTAAAAAGACCACCGCGCAGCACATCTTCTATGATGCGATGGATTTAATCTCCAAGCGCATACAGGATGTACCGCCGCTGGAGATCTTCGAAACCGCGATCCAAAATGTCAAGCCTCTCATTGAGGTACGCAGCCGACGCGTCGGCGGCGCCAGTTACCAGGTCCCAATGCAGGTCAAACCCGAACGGCAACGGGCGCTGGCCTTTCGCTGGATCTTAGCGGCCTCCCGCGGTAAGAAAGGAAAACCCATGCACCTCCGCTTGGCGGATGAATTGACTGCTGCTTTCAATAAAGAAGGCGCCGCCATGACCACCCGTGAGAATGTGCACCGGATGGCCGAAGCCAACAAAGCCTTTGCCCATTTCGCCTGGTAATTAATCTCGAAATGATACTGCCACGATTGGGAAACCTACCCCGACCGTGGCAGTTTTTTAGTAACAATGCGTGGAG
>CAZNQT010000280.1:0-6612 GCA_964574885.1 uncultured Pirellulales bacterium | reverse complement strand
CTATCACGCTTTCTGCCTTTCCAATGATCTTGGCGCCGAACATATTTAATCCGGATATGGTCAGAATGATTCCACTGATAAGAAGGTGTTTTCCTAAGGATTGAAAGGAAAGGGGGAGAAAAGTAGCACCGTAGCTCCCGAATGCATAAGCATACAGCGACAACATAACAACATAACTTTGCCAGATCAAAATATTTAAGCTACCGGTTAGCAAGTTAGATTGGAAGGCGCAATCCAGAAATTTTACCGTCCCTCCCTGACTGGGGTAGGTTACGGATAGTTTGACGTAAGAGTAGGAGGTTAAAAGTGCCACTACCCCGCCAACGGCAAAAGAGATTGGGGTGCCTCCATGGGCAAATTGAACGGCTATTCCAAGTACGGCAAAGATCCCACCGCCCACCATGCCGCCTACGCCGATGGCGACGACTTCCCAATAACCTACTGTTCTGACTGGATTGTCCATTATTCAAATGCCTCGACGTTCAGAAAACGGAAATGAAAACTACCTTAGTTTTCGTATTGCCAATTCATCCCGTAATTGTGTTGCCGACGCAAACTGTAGGCCCTGCATACCCACTTGTTGGGCGGCCTCGACGTTTTCCTGAAGATCGTCGATATACAAACAATGTTCCGCCGGCGTATCGACGTTCGCAGCGGCGATGCGGTAACTTTCTAGGGCGGGTTTTTGCAGGCCGATCTCAAAACTCAACGTCGGCTGAGGAAATACATCCATAATGGGATTGGTATTGCAAATATGTTGCCAATGCAGCGGATCGGTATTGGAAAAAACTCCCAGCTTGATCTTGCCCTCCAGTTCGCGAATCAGCGGTTCCATTCCCGGCATCGGTGAAAAGATATCACACCATAAGTTCTTGAATTCTGAAAAATCAATATCCAGGTCGAATTTTTGCTTTACCGCTTCGTAAAACTCCTGTGGCTGGATCCGGCCCGTGTTATAACGGTTAATTAAATCGTCCGCCATGAGTTGTTGTAAAATGCTCTCCGACGGCTGTTCGAAATCCCGAAACAGCCGAAACAGACTCCGCGAAAAATCGATATCCACGATCACCCGCCCCAGATCAAATATCACTGCGTCAATATTGTTATTTGTATTCATGTCTTTTGTAGGGTGGGGCCTTGCCCCACGCGGTTAATGCAAGTTCTGGTTCAACGGATAGACTTTATTTTTCTCGGTTTGTAGCTCTATTACTTTATCTTTCCAGCGAACCTTACAGGGATTGCCCAGTAGGGATAGAATCTTCGCCTGTTTCAAATTTCCGTTTTCCCATTGCATATCGATTTCGAAACCGCCGCGGGCGCGGAGGCCCTGAACGCTGCCGTTCGCCCAGGCCTTCGGTAGGGCCGGTAACAGGTGAATCTCGCCGGTGTGCGATTGCAGCAGCATTTCAGCGATGCCCGCGGCGCCGCCGAAATTGCCGTCGATCTGGAACGGCGGGTGCGTATCGAACAGATTTGTCAGCGTCGATTTCCGCAGCAGCAGCACTACGTTTTCGTACGCCTTCTCCGCGTCCTGCAGCCGAGCCCAGAAATTGATGATCCACGCCCGGCTCCACCCGGTGTGCCCGCCCCCGTGCGCCAATCGGTATTCGATCGACTTGCGCGCCGCAGCCACATATTGCGGCGTCTCGGTCATAGTAAATTGGCGACCCGGATGCAGACCGAACAGATGTGATACATGCCGATGGCCCGGTTCCGGCTCTTTAAATTCTTCCGACCATTCCATCAGCCGACCGTCCGAACCTATCTTCGGAAGCGCTAACCTGGAAAGCTTGGTTTTTACCTCACGAACAAAATCATCTTCGATTCCCAGAATCTTGGCCGCTTCGAGACAGTTCGTAAACGTATCCCAGATAATTTCCTGGTCCATGGCGCAGCCCATCGACAGGTTTGCATTTTTACCGTCCGGGGCGACGAAGCGATTTTCCGGCGACGTCGAGGGACCCGATACGAGCTTACCCGTTTGGGGATCTTCCACCAGCCAATCCAGGAAAAACAAGGATGCTTCTTTCAAGATCGGATACGTTCGATGTTTTAAAAACTCTTTATCGCCCGTAAACCGGTAATGCTCCATGAACTGCCGTGTGCACCACGCCGCCCCCATTGGCCACATACCGTACCCCACGCTCCCCAGCGGCGCGGTAAACAGCCACACATCGGTGGTATGATGCGCCGTAAAACCACGACAGTTATACACGTCCCGTGCCGTTGCTCGACCGCTCCGCAATAGGCCCTCCGTCAGCGCAAAGAACGGTTCGTGACATTCCGACAGGTTGCACACTTCCGCCGGCCAGTAATTCATCTGCAGGTTGATGTTGATATGATAATCGCTGTTCCAAGGCGCCTCGATACTGTCGCACCAGATGCCCTGTAGATTCGCCGGCATATCCCCTGCCCGCGACGAACACAACAATAGATATCGCCCGTACTGAAAATATAAGGCCGCCAGCGCCGGGTCCGTACCCCCTTGTTTCACCGCCTGTAACCTCTCATCGGTAGGTTTGTTCGATGCTTCGGCACCACCCAGGTCGAGCCTTACCCGTCGAAACAGCCTTTGATGCTCGGCGATATGATCGTTGCGTAATTGTTGATATGATTTCGTCCCCGCCGCGGCTAAATACCGTTCGCATTCCCACCCTAGATTTACCTCCCGCGGCGCATACGGATTCCTGAAATTATAATTCGTCGTCGCCGCCAGCAACAACGTTGCTTCATTCGATTTTTCGATTTGTAATGTGTTTCCTTTCGCGATGATCTTGCCGCCTTCGCATTGAACGGAACATTGTGCGTTGAAATATACGCCTTTTTGCTTGCCTTTATGTGTTGCCTGGCCTGTCATCATGAGTCGATCGCGTCCAACTGCCTTTACCTTAAAATCGACCGGTCGATCCAACACTATCTCGAAGGACAGCATACCCGGTTTATCCGCGGATAGATGAACCACCAGTACCTGATCCACCGGTGAAGCAAACACCTCCCGCTGATATATCGTATTGTCGAGAGTGTATTTTGTAGTTGCAATAGCCGTATCCAGGTTCAATTCACGATGATAGAAACTCGCTTCTTTCTTGTGTTCGAATTTCAACCGTAGATCACCCAACGTTTGATAGCTTCGCGGCGAGATCCGCGGGCTCATTACCTGTCGCTGCATCAAACGCTGCCCTTCGCTGTATTTCCCCGCAAAAAACAGCTTTCGCGCTTCCGCGATGTATTTATACGCTCCCGCTCGATCCTCCAGCGCCGGCGGCCCCGCCCAGACCGTATCCTCATTCAACTGAATCCGCTCCTCCCGGATTCCCCCGAACACCATTCCTCCCAGCCGTCCATTGCCCACCGGCAGCGCTTCCAGCCACTTGGCCGCCGGCTGCCGATACCACAACCGTAAGTGATTTTGGTTCGCTTGAGCGGGGGAAATGTTGGGGGATATAAAAGAAGCTATGATTCCAATTGTGATGATCCATCCGATCCCTGTTTGTTTTTTCATCTTACTACCCTAATTCAAAACGACACCAGGCAATGCCAGATATACAAATACCCCAGCGCATCAATATCTTCCCACACCTTCTTTACCAGTTCCTCGTTCGTAATCGTATCCGGTAGCTCTTTCCGCTTCTCTTCCCACGGCACGCACACTCCCGGCTTCCGCTCCACTTTCGTATCCGTCATTGTATTCTCCTGTTTTAAATTTCGGTCATTTAAATTTTGTATTTGTTTCGATTTTCGTGCTTAGAATTTCGGATTTTTTCCTTAGTACTGTCCATACTCCCTGGTAAACTCCGTCATCGCCCGGATATTTTCCACCTTCGCGTCATTCTGTACAATCGCACTGGCATCCATAATATAGCCCCCGTCCTTGGCAACGCCGTCGATCACCTTCTTACAGGCCTCCCGCACTTCCTGCTCCGTGCCCAGGCTCAGCAGGTAATTCGGAATCCCGCCGCTGATACAGAACTTATCCCCCAGTACCCGGTGCACCTCCATGATATCGTCCTGATCGCAGTGATAGATAATGCTCCCCGCCGGCAGTTCCGCGAATCGCTTCAGGTGCGCGCCCCATTTGCCTTCGGCGTAAAACAGGACTTGATGCCCCTGTGCCCAGATTTCTTCGATGATAGGTTTCAAGGTCGGCCAGAACAGCGTGTCAAAATGCTCCCGCGATATGAAAGGCACGCATCCCCGATGCATCCAGATCGAGATCGGTACTTCTTTATTCGGATCCGCCCCCATCAGCGCGATCTTTAATAAATGCGGCGCCAGCGCCTCGCACGCCGCCAGCACCTTCTTCGGACGCTCCAGCACGTCCATGCACAGACCGATATATCCCCGCAGCTTATCCGCCAGAATATCGAACGGCGCTTTCAAGATCCCGGCTATGGCCGATACCGTCCCCGATTCTTCCCGCAACTGCTGCGCCTGCGTGCCGAATCCCATAAAGTATTGCAGCATCCCCAGGCCGCCTTTGAGAAACGACAGGTTGTTCCGAAACGTGACCGGTTTGCCCATCTCGCATACGTCATGGGATATCCGCGGCAGCCACACGTTAAACAAATACCCCGTCGGGTCCTCGATCAGTGCGTCGTACTCCTCCGGCTTCATAAACGCTTCTTCCGTCGGCGGCTCCCGGTATTGAAATCCTATATCAGGCGGTATCTCTACGCCCGGAATCGCGTAATATTTCGTCCCGATGGCCTGCGTCAGCCCCCCCCATACATACACCATATTCCCCACGACGGCGTCCCAGTCGAAATCCGCCGCCGTCTTCCGCGCCGCCTCGAACGCCTTGGCAAAATCCTGCGTTACCTCCTGACACGTGAATCCCGCGTACTTGGCCGTGAATTCTGCTACGAACGGACGAATCGGAATCATATCCGGCTTGCCGTTCCGCAGCGCCGTCGTGTACCGTTTTAACCTCGCCTGATAGACTTGCTCCATATCCTGCGCCATTGTAACTGCTCCTACTTGCCCGGTTTGCTGATTTAGTACTGCTTGGGTAATGTAATTAGTTTGCGAAACCTTTGCCACCAAAAAATAGGAGAGAGCAAACGGGAAGGATTATAATAATTGGGCGGGTTACAGCAAAAACAACGATTAGCTGATACAGAAAATTTAGGTATTTTCCCCAGGATAGGGTGGCGGCACTTGTATCGCCGGATTCGTATTTTATACTTGAGGGGGGAAAAGTGTTTGCCTGGCAAGTGTCCTGAAAGGGGTGATGATGATGAACATCTCTAAAATCTTTCTGGTCCCCAAACGAATATCTTTGACTAAACTAATCAAACATTGTGAAAATTGCTTTACCTATACCGCTCAATTCTGTCTCGGCAGAGGATATGCCAAATTCAATTGTTGGCAGTGTGACAGCGATATCGCGGTGGAGAAACGAACGCGCTTTATCAAATGTCCTCAATGTTCGAACTGGAATATGCATCCCGTCTGGAACGATCGGGGTGAAAGTCCGGCCTCGTTCTCGAAAAAAATCTACCTGCCCGCCCTGTTAGCTCTCACCTTGATTTTCGTATGCACCTTCACCGTGGGATGGTGTATCAGCGTCTATGTCAGTTTGCCGTAATAAAGATTTTTGTAAGTATTTAGCCACACGCAGTAAATCCGGGTGGCCAACCTCCTATCCAAGCCGCGTACGTCAGTAAGCGGTTTCTTACCTCCCGTTGGGTGATCGACGATTAGCCCCCGGACCGGTGCCGGGGGCCTATTTGTTTTGAAAATTTGTATTTCGTTCATTGGAATTTGTTTAGGATTTCGGATTTCGAATTTAGAATTTCGGATTTACCCTCGTCGGGTGGCATGCTCAAGTACTCTTGAGCATGGCGAATGCCGATCCGCCTTCATTGAATCACCATTGGTAGTCACTGGTTTTACCGGGGATTCTTCTCACGGCAATCGCATCAAAATCAGAAAGGCCTTATCCGTCGTGGCTTTGCCGCCGGTATTAACGTACGTTGACGGATAGTACCATTCGTATTTATGCCCTCCGATCTCCACCGTCGCCGTTTGGTCTCGCGGTACGTCGATGCGCTGCATGCCGCCTTGATAGCGGACTTCCACCAGCAGCTTATCGTCGTTCCCTTCGGGAATCGCTACCTCGAATAGCTTGGGCCCGTCTTTTTCTTTGACCGGGAATGTATCCCCGATACCCACGTTTGCCCGTAACCAGAGTGCCCCCGGCCGATCCGGCGCCGGCACTAAGGTAGTCCAGTTTGCCCTTTGGCTCGACGCCCCTGCATCTGCCGGCTCGAAGCGCTGTCGTACTTCAACAGGATAGGGGCCGTTCGGTGGCTGTATTCCTTTCTCGGGCTGGTCTTTCTTCTCCACCCCACAGCCGCATACGAATACACCCATAATCATCACGATTACTTTGCGCATGACATACCCTTTCCACTTAGACGATCTATCCCATCTACCCTCTTATTAGACGCACCCTCTCCTTCCCGGTTGTCACCAAAATCCCGGGATTAAAAAATCCCCCTTTCTATCCACTATCTTCTCCTAACGTGAACCGCCTTTATTTTACACTAACCCGACGCAGCCACTACCATACAGGTGATGGGTGGCGCCGCCAAGCGAGTCTGCGAGCTT
>CAZNQT010000279.1:0-6622 GCA_964574885.1 uncultured Pirellulales bacterium | reverse complement strand
ATCATACCCTGCACCTCAACCAGAAGCGTGATCTGACGCTGTCCGTTGAGCCGGGTAATCGATGGCGCTGCATGGGAAACTTGGATATCAGCGATTCGGTCCAGGGGGATGATTTTGCCATCACCACTGACAATGGGCAGTTGCCTGATTTGCCTAAGATCAGGCGTTTTAGCAACATTTGTTTTTACCAGGATAACGATATTTTCCTTTTGCCGGATAATTCGCGTTGCCGGCAGACCAAATTGGGACGCCTGAAGGGCGGCGAGAACATCTTCCGTTTTGACTCCGTATTGGGCCAGCTTCGAATAGTCCACGCGAACATTTAGCTGGGGAGCCTTTATTTTGGTGTTGTTAACAATGTTTACTGCCGCTGGATCCTGTGCTAGGATATCCTCTATCTCGTTGCCCAGGGAGACGAGCATATCCAGGTCCGAGCCATAAATGGTGACTCCGAACAAAGCCGGCAGACCAGAGAAGCTCTCATCAATTTTTTCTTGTGTCGGCTGGTGATACAGGAACACGACGCCATCGACTTGGGAATAAGCTTCTCTAAGGGCCGCCATGATTTCGCTGCCCGAGCGCAGGCGTTGCGTCTTCGGCTTTAACTTAATCACGATTTCGCCACTATTGACACCTTCGATCTGATAGCCGCTTTCTGGCGATCCCGTGCGGCGATAGACGGCTGAAACATCGGGATCGGCCAGGGCCAAGTGGTCCAGGATATCGCCTATCCGATTGCTTTCCGAAAGGGCGGTGCCCGGTGGCATAATGTATTCGATCAAGAGGGCGCCTTCATCGATAGGAGGTAGAATGTCAACCTTGCCCAGGAAGGCGGAGAGCCCCGCTAGACCTAGAAAAAGGAGTACCAGACACAGGGTCAACCACCGATGCCGGAAAGAAAAGCGCAGGGCAGCTTGAACCGTGGCGTTCAATAGGCCCAGCACCCGCGCTCCAGGAAAATCGGTTCTAGGGATCGCCATAACTCCTTTGCTGAAAAGAACCGGAACCAGCGTAAGGGACAGTAGCAGGGAGACAAGCAGAGCCGTGCTAATAGTTAAGCCGAACGGCTTGAGAAACAGCGCAGCAAGGCCGGTGATCAGGATTAGCGGAAGAAAGGCGGCCACCGTGGTAAAGGTCCCCGAAGCATCCGGTCCGGCTATTTCTACCGTGCCCTGGATGGTTGCCTCCGTTTCATTCAAGCCATTTAGACGGTAGCGATAAATGTTCTCGGCTACAACAATGGCATCATCTACGATCATACCGATTGCTAGGGATAAGGCGGTCATGGTAATGACGTTAAGACTCAGACCCAACAACCCCATAACGACCAGGGTTGCCAACAGGGTAATGGGTATCGTTACGGCAACGATTAGGGTCGGCCGTAAGGCTCCCAGGAAGAAATAGAGGACCAGTACCGCCAGACAGGCACCAATCAAGAGATCGTGCACAATGGTATCACGGGCCTCGGTAATGATCTCCGACTGGTCGTAGTATTTTTTTACACGGGTATCGGATGGGAGTAAGTGACCCAGGTCGGCGATAGTTTTCTCCACGGCACGAGAGACCCAAATCGTGCTCGCCCCAGGTTGCTTACGGACCATCACGGCAACGGCCGGAACCCCATCCCCGCAGATCACATAATGCTGCGGCGCCCACCCCTTAAAGACTTTGGCGATGGAACCGAGCAGTATTGATTTTTCACCCTCAGATATGACCGGCAGGGATCGAATATCCTCGAGAGTTTCCAGACGGGCATCGCCGCGAATCAGGTATTCACGCGAGGAGCGGTCGAGATACCCGGCTACCGCCGTCAAGTTATGCTCTTGCAGTATAGTCACTATGTCACTGACGGACAAGTGGAGACGGGCCAAGGCTTCCGGCGGAATTTCTACGTAAAAAGCCCGCTGTTGCCCACCCAACACATCGACTGCAGAGATTCCTTCGATCCCCATGAGACGGCCGACCAAATCATACGCAACGATGTTACGCAGGTTGACCGGGTCGGTGTCGCTATAAAGAACATAACCGATGACTTCCTGGAGAGTGGTACCGATATTTTCCAGACGCGGCTCCACGCCGGCCGGAAGAATATTTCTCAATCGCGCCAGTTTGGCCTGGACCATCTGGCGGGCATCGGTGACGGTGGTTCCCCAAGTGAATTGTACCGAAACTTGCGAGATCCCCTGTATTGATATTGAAGCAACGCGCTTTACCTCGGGGATGCTCCGCATCTCATCTTCGATGGGCCGGGAGATAAGCAGTTCCATGTCCTCCGGTCCAGCCGCCGGATAGTGGGTAATAATGTTGACCACCGGCACCTCGAGATCAGGAAAGAGGTCCACCGGCAGGTGCAGGGCCGAATAAATACCGCCAAGCGCCATAAGAATCACCACTAGGGCAATGACGAGTGGATTTCTTACTATAAACCGCAAGAAGGGTTTCATCAGTCGGCCACCTTATAGACTTTATTGAAATCTCGGTAGAACAATTCGTATGCCCCTTGAATGACCACTTCATCTTTATCGGTCACCCCCGAAACGATCTCGATCCATCCATTTGATGATAGTCTGGTCTGGACTCGTTGTTGTCTGTAGCCTTGACCGTCCTTTAGGAACACCCATGGCGTCTCCTGCTCATCATAGACAACAGCGTTCTGGGGAAGGGCAAGGGAATCCGTGTGCGTCGCGAGTAGTACATCCCCGCTAGCAATTTCGCCGGGCTTTAATTGCTGATTAATATCATCACTTTCGATCCAGACGATGGTAGCTCCGGCAGAGGTATGTTGTGGCAAGATCTTGGATACCAGCCCGGAGAGACCTTCACCGCTCGCGGTGTGAATCATCACCGGCCGACCTTGAAGGGAGATATCACCGGGTGGAAAAAGCGTGGCCACTACACGCACCTGCTCCGGGACAATCATTTCGGCAAGCACATCCCCCTTTTCCACTTCTTGGGCGATACTGATTCTGCGCCCAGTGAAAATGCCTTTTACCGGCGCCCGAATATGCGTTACCCCCTGGAGAGATTGAAGCTCCTGGGTTGCGGTCTCAAGCTCCATTTGAAGCCGGGTCAGAGCAGCCTTGGCCGCATCGAGCTCATCCACCGAGGAAAGTCTCTGGTCCACGGCTTGTTGCTTGCGGGCAACAGTTTCTTTCGACAGATCTACCTGCTGTCGTAGAGATGCGACTTTTCCTCGGAGGGGAACTAATCGACCTTCGACTCGGGAACCGCCAAGGGCAAAAAGAGGGGAATCCTTTTCTACGATTGTCTCATCCTCGGCATCCACCGAAATGATGGTTCCTGCCTCAAGGGCGACTATTGTCAGCGATTGCCTGCTTTCGACCCTGCCGATACAAGGTGTGGTAACTGGAAAGTCCTTATGCTGCGGCACTGCCGTCTTGATTAAATCCAGCGGCTGTGCATCAAGCGGGCCATTCGATTCGAAATGATGACGAGACTCCCAATATCGCAACTTTCCCCAGATCACAGCGAAACAGACAACCATCGCTAGTACTGTCAGGATTAAAACACTGGTTAGTTTTTTCAATATGCTTTTTCGGTCCATTTGCATTTTTACTGCCTCGATTCCAACTAATGCCTCCATCCTATTTAGATCCAAGAGCAGAACTGCCCGCAGCTGGGAGGATTTTTCCCGTAGCAATCTCTAAGGCGATGCCGAGATCTCCTAGTTGCCTTTTCAGCCTTAACAGATCGAGCCGTTTGGTATATGAAAGATGCAATGCATGATAATAACTTACCTTTTCCGCATTACCATCCTGAACGGCTTTCTGATAAGAATTCACTAACCGCTCCGACGTCTGAAGAGATTCTTCGATGGTCTTGATTCGTTTTCGAATGGCTTTGATATCCACAAGTATGCGGGCAATTTCCGATCTTGCCGCAAAAAGGCGTGCTAAATATTCATCGAACAATTGCTGGCGAGTAGCCTGTTCCAAGGCGATGCGTCCCTGGTTATGGTCAAAAAACGGCAGTTCAAGGGTCAGGCCAAAACCGACGGTATGTACATTCTCCGTATCTCTACCGCCCGACAGACCGAGATTGATCCGGGGAAATTGCGACCGTACTGCCGCCCTTAGCCTGGCTTCCTGACTATCATAACCTATCTTGAGCGCCAGCAGGTCAAGCCGTGTTTTCTCAATACCATCTGTCATCTCGTCTGCGGGAGGAATATCGGCCAGGGAGGGTAGTATGATATTTTGCTGCAGTGGTACAACCGCGCCAGCAGGAAGGCCTAACACCTGATTTAAAGCAAGTCGCTCACATTCCTTGTCTTGTTGGGTGGCTAGTGCAGCTAATTTCGCTTCCTCCCAGGCGGCGTCAGCAACCGCCAGATCCCGGGCTGTCTTTTCCCCCAACTCAATGCCTTTCGTGGTAAGTATTCGAACTTCTTCGCTGTTAGACTCCACCTGCTTTGCCAGGGTGTATTGCTGGTCAGCAACCACCAATCTATATAAGTGTAACTTCGTCGCTTCGGCTACCTGCCATTCCTGCCATGCCACCTCGAGATCCACCGAAGCAGCATTTCCCTTGGCGGCATCCTTTCGCAGCTTATGGGTAAGCAAAGAAGTGACTTGCCAATCCAATCCCAGGCCGAAGGCGTTGACGGAGTCGGAGGTATCACCGCCTATGGGCGACTCAAAACTGTATGAGAGTTGCGGATTCGGCAGAATTCCAGACTGTAGAAGTTGTGCATTAGCTATATTCTTTCGATCACGCACGGCACGGAGATCCGGATTGGCGATGACGGCCAGGATCGCTGCTTCGTCAGGAGACAGGCCATCGCGGTCATCAAAAAAAATCGGCTTTAAAATGGGGTGCTGGATCTGTTCGGCCAGTACTCGAACTTCAGCCATATCGGGCGGGGCGAGCTGTTGGGTAGCTGCTTGCGAAGTCAAGGGCAACGGATGGTATGTTGCACAGCCGTTACCAATTACTATAACAAAACAAATGCCTAATAGTCTAATTGGTGAAAAAACTGTTTCATGATCCGAATAGTTCAATTCCACTCCATTATTGATGGTGACAGATTAAACCTGTCTGGTTTTCTGTTTGTCAGAATTGCTTCGCTAATACTATGCCTGACCCTCCTGTTGCTGGATTCATATAAGTCATCACGATCATGCCAAAAATCTCCGGCTTATAACAGGCCGTAGACATCGCTGCTGCCAGTCAGGGCAAAATGCACAACCGGATTATAACCTATCTTGTTAACCGGAAGCTTACCGCAACATTACATTTTGGTAATGTTAGAGAAAGGGTACGACTGGAGATTGCAATCAGCGGCGGGGCAAGGAGACCGTAAAGATGCTTCCTTCGCCCGGGGAGCTGGTCACGGCAATATCGCCGCCATGAGCACGGACGACCGCCCGGGCTAGGCTAAGCCCCAATCCGTTTCCGCGCGCCGAACGGCTTTGGTCTGCCCGATAGAATCGTTCGAAAATGCGCGGGAGATCCTCTTTATTTATACCAATGCCGGTATCCTGTATTGAAATGTCCACCTGGGTTTGCATCTCCTCGATCGAAACGACGATTTTCCCGCCAGAAGGGGTGTAGTTAACAGCATTATCTAAGATGTTGCCCATCACCCTCTGCAACCGAGGTACATCGCCGAGAATAAAAATCGTTTCCGGCGGGGCATCAAACACCAGAGAGAGGTCCTTGTCCTGCGCCACTGGTTGAAATAACTCGCATGCATTTTTGGCAAGACCTATTATGTCCACGGGGGACCTGACAAGATTTGCAACCCCCGCTTCTGCCTCCGTAATCTCCAGCATCGTATTGATCATGGCTACCAGCCGATCGCTTTGCTCCACCACCGTGGCGGCCATATCCTGATAAGCCGCAAGATTCTGCTCGCCGGTCAATGTTGTTTCGGCGACGCCGCGAATACAGGTAATCGGGCTGCGTAGATCATGAGCTATGTTATCGGTAACTTCTTTTAATTCCCCGACCAGCGCCTGTATTCTATCCAGCATTTCGTTAAAGGCATGGGCTAAATTGTCAAGTTCCTGCCCTTGGTTTCCCATTGGAACCCGATGGGCCAGATCTGCTTTGCCGATGTGCGCCGCGGTTTGGGTGACTTGTTCTACTCCGTACATTGCCCGCCGCGCCACAAACCACCCCAGCAGACCGCCGCAGGTCAACATCACGGCAATTGCTGTTCCGAAGATTTCGCGATAATTCTCGGTAAGCAATTCATTGTCTTTAAGCGAGTAACCCAACTGCATGATATTGCCGTCGCCGAGTTTCCGGCAGATTACGCGAACCTTGTACTGATGGCGGGGGATAGATACGGTCCAGAACTGTTGATCGGAGACGGAAATACTGGCTGCCTCCGGTAGCGAGGCATCTAGTTTGTTCCAGCTGTCGAGATTCGAGCTGGTTAGGATTTGCCCATCAGGTGAAAGTAAACGGAAGAATACGGTATTCTCTCCCTGTGATTCCGATTCGCGCTCGAATTCCGAATGCAGTGCTTCCACACCATGCGCCTTATAGAGCGTGGCAAATTCCTGGACGTTACTGACTATGCTCTGATCCAGTAGTTGACGCAGCCTAGAGGCCAGCGCCAGGTAAACTACGGTAAACACCACCAATGACAGTA
>CAZNQT010000278.1:0-6623 GCA_964574885.1 uncultured Pirellulales bacterium | reverse complement strand
CGGCCAGGTTATGCGAGCTTACCACGATGGTAGTCCGTTCCTGTAATTGCTTAACGAGATCGCGGATCTGCCGGGCGTTGGCCGGATCCAGGCCCGACGTCGGCTCATCCAGCAGAATCACTTCCGGATTACCCAGAAAAGCCTGTGCGATCCCCAGTCGCTTGATCATCCCGTGCGATAAAGTTCCGACCCGCCGTTTGGCATACGACTCCAAACCCACCTGTTCTAAGGTCTGCCGCACCTCTTCCTGCGCCTGAGAGCGCGAGCTGCCTTCCAGTTCGCGGAAGAATACCAATTGATCCAGGATCGGTACGTTCTGCTGAAATTGTTCATCCTGCGGCAGAATATTCAAACGACCCTGTAGTAAATGTATGTCCCGCGTATCAATTACCAATACTTCCACCCGACCGGCGTCGGCCTTGAGAAAATTGGCTACCACGGAAAACAACGTCGTCTTGCCCGCGCCGTTTGGACCTAAGAGACCGAAGATCGAGTGCAACGGCACCTCGAACGACACCGACTGCAGCGCCTGCACCCGCCCAAATCGTTTACTGATCCCGTCTATTCGTATGGCTTCTGTCACCACAAATCCTTATAAATCTCTACGCTCATGTGGCACACCCGCCCTCGGGTGAGCTGCTACATCTTGATAAACTCAGTCAATGTATTTACAAATCCCGGCGCTGAAAACGTACGTACCCCAAGAGTAAAAAGAACAAGGTATAACCCAGGCACCCCGCCGCCGCTCCGAGAAAATGCGTCCATTCCGGATGCATCAAATAATTCTGAATTCCCCACGGCAGCAGGTATTTCACATTCTGCAACAACTCCCAATAAAGTTTTCCAATTCCTGCTGCAATGGGCACTCCGGCGATGATCAATTGCGAAGCCGCCAGGGAAAGAAACGGCGAACTCACCGACGCCGATATCGCCGAACACACCGCCAGGTAAGGCAGCATCAAGATCGAAATCGCTCCGAAGCCATACAAAGCCCACGTTATCAGCGAACCGGTTGCATAAATACGAAATTTCATGCCCACGTAAAACGTAATCGTCGCCACGAGAAATGCGGTGACCACCGTGGAAAACAACGCCGATCCCAGAAACCGCCCTATGTATATATTCGCCCGTTCCGTCCGCAGCATCAGATAGCGCAGACCTCGACTCTGGATATCCCCGGCCGTCTGATTAAAACCTAACACCGAAATGATAAACGGCATCCCGAAAAGCATGACGAGAAAAATCTTCGAGAGCAAAGCCGGTCTCTCATCCAGCAGGTACGCGGTCCACGGGTCCGGTTTCGGAATGCCATTCTGGAAACCGTGGGCAGATGGATTCTCCTCAGGATCAATATTCAATACCCATTGAATCGCAGCTCGATTCATTTCCGCAGCCGCCTTCGGATCTATAGATGCATCTTCTTGCTTGTATTGAAGTTGTTCGAAAATGCCGGCTACAACCAAACCGAACAACAGGGCCAGGAGTAAATACACAATGCCGGCGCCGCCCCGGATGGCGTACTTCGTCCAATACGTGCTGATCAAACGCAAATGACGGCTGTGAATTCTCATACTATTCCACCAGATCGTCCTTAAACGTTACGTTCAACAAAAACAGCGTCAGCACTGGATAGATAAATCCAACGAGACTCAACAGGCTGAATTTTGTTTCGACTTTTGCATAAACGATGAGGATGTTTGTTATTCCCAGAAGAATCGAAATCACGGCGTACAAATTGCCCATCGTTCGTCCGAGTAACTTCTTTTGTCTTAAATACCCCACGCCCGAAGCGATGAGTAAGGCAGCAAGAAACAGGCCCGAACAATTTAAAATTTTTACTTTTGGATCTTTGAGGCTTTCTTTTGTTTGTTCCAAGTTCTCTTTCTGCTTGGCAATCTCAGGGTCTCTCACCACCAGATTCGGATCGTTCTGGATTCGCTCATTGAGCCTTTGTTCATTCGCCTCGATCATACGCATCTGAAGACCCGAAACCACCGAGAAAAAGCCTAACAAAGAAATGCCTCCCAGGATAAAATTGATGACGGCTAAGGCCGTCAGACCGCCGGGTCGCTTGCCGGTTTCTTCCATTGGACTACCCTTTCCTACAGAACCAACATCGAATCCTCTCAAACCGGAATTCGAGAGACCATAGTATGCTATTTTCTTGTACTGTCCACCATTTTTTCTAAACGGATCGAAGTCGAGTGGCCATCATCAGCAAGGCCTGTCCTCATAGGGTGCGAAAGAATCGCCGCCCACGGGCACTCGCTCTAATGGCTCTCACTATTAAGTCGAGGAAACAGCGTGAATATAACAAGAAAAAGGGTAATTTTATTGCCCCAGCAGCGATTTTACCAGGGGCAGGGATTGAAAGAATTCCACGGCAGCCGGAGAGACCTGTTGAGTACTCCAGACGTGCACACCCCATCCTATCTGTGTCAGAACATAATAGCCAAAGGCAATTTGGCCGATGGCGATATAGCCAACCGTAAACTGTCCCAGACCGAACCATAACCCTACCGCCAGTTGCCCGATTCCGATCCAGCCGATCGAGGCTTGTCCGAGACCCAGCATAACACCCAGGGCTAATTGACCAATCGCGATAATTCCGACGGCGAACTGCCCGATGGCGATGACGCCGCATGCTTTTCTCCCCACCGCGAGGAATCCTTTCGCCAGGTCGCGTTTGCCTGTGGTCGGATTGACTCCATACGTATAATGAATCAGAGGCATACCTCCTACGGTGGCGTACGACTTGAATTCCTGATAACTCAACCCGCTCTCATACAGATAGCGCCGCCAAACTCCCCAGCGACTCTGCTCTTCTTTGAATTCCACTTCCTGCAGTAGTACATTACTCATAGGGTATTGTATTTCTCCTGGGGAACCGGGATATCCTCAGGCGCCGGCGGCAGGTCCGTTGGCAGACGGTCTTCGACCTGAAGATCGGCATAAATCACGCGATAATGTTCTGCACCGATCGGACGATACCAGAAGATCGGTGTCTCCGGGGCCGCCGTGGTTACGCCCTTACCGGCATAGTGCCAGTCGCACTCCTCCGGCAGCATGTGCGCAAAGGTGATTCCGCGCCCAATGGTTACGCTGATCTCCAGTAACTTTTGGATATGTTTCGGAATCGGTCTTTCCTGGCCTTCCAGGTTAAGCACCTTCTTTCGTTCCAGATGCTGGATGATGGTCTTTAATCCCTTGATATCCAGGGTATCCGGAAAATACCCGTTGCTCAGATCCGCACAGAGTCGCAGCGCCTCGATCAGATCCGTTTCGCTCGGTTCGGACGCTTCCATTTGCAGCGGCACCACCTGGTACCCCGCGGGGATCTTCATCGAAAACAGCGAAGCCTCCAACGGCACATTGAATGCAAAATCGTGCACCAGAATTTTCATCGACTCCTCGCCGCCAAACATCTGTCCCATGGATATCTCGATTTGCAACGGCAGTTTCGTCTCCGGATCCGCCCAGACCTTCATGAAATACATTCCCTCCTCCGGTTTGATGCGATAGACCAGGACCGGCCGACCGTCGATCACTTCATCGGCCAATTTCCGTACGTCAACGTTTGGATTCTCTTTCGCCTCGGCAATATATTTACGACATTCATAGAAAGGATTTCCGTACTCGAGATTGCGTTTCTCCTCCGGCAGATTTTGCAATTCGATCTGCATCGCCAGGTTCTGCCCCGGCAACAATTGCACCATCGTAGCTCTTTCCATATCGAACAGTTGCACGATAGACACCGGACCCGTATTCATTTCATGGCGCATATATCCCGGTTCCCGGAAATAACCTGCACAGGTTTGGGGGGGGTGTCCGGGCAGGGTAATGGTCAGTTGGTATTTTCCGGTTTGGATATTCAGGAATCGCTGGGCCACTTCGGCAAACGCCGAACCGGAACCGCCGTTGCCTCCGCTCGGAAACATGAGGGAGAATAAACCGATGACGCCGGCGACGATCACCAGAACGGCGGCGATCTTGGCCAGCGGCCTTAACACGGGAAGTCGTTCCAGAATGGGTTTGGATTTCGCGATTGCAATGTCGCGGGAAGGCGCCTCGAAAACCTTCTGCAAAACCTCAGGCGGCGGCCCCGGCGGGATGGGAGTTTCACGCAGGGACTGTGTAGCCTGAGCCAGGATATCGTCAGGCAGATTGTGTTTTTCGCTGGTCATCACGACACCTCAGACTTCATTTTCAGCCAGCACCGTACTTAACAACTCCCGCAGCCGACCCCGTGCCCGGTGCAGCAGCACGCCCACGGCGGAAGTTTTTATCGTCAGTTGTTTGGCGATCTCCCGGTAGCTCTGGTTTTCCAGGAACCGCAGACAGAACACCTGGGCTTGCTGCTCGGGCAGGTAGGCCAGGGCTGTCCGCAGCCGGTCCGACAATTCCACAGCTTCGGCCCTCTGAAACGGCTCCGGGTCGCTGCCGGGAATCGGAACGCCTTCGGGCATAGGATCGAAATGGGCCGCCTGCCGCCTGCGCTGGCGTAAGCGGTCGAGGGCTCGCGTGGTAGCCAACCGTCGCAGCAAGGCAGCCCAGTTTCGTACTCGTTCCCGCCGGGCCACCTGCAAGGCCGAGATAAACGCCTCCTGGAAGCAGTCCGCCGCGTCCGACTCGTTGCCCAGCACCCGGTAGGCCGTCTGCCATACCAAGGGTCGATATTCCTCGACTAATGAATCCCAATCCGTCATTCCGAGCCCTCAATGTCCTACCCGCTTACCAGTATAGTCGATCCGGCCCCGGTGTTTATTACATTTTTAACCTCTGCTCACAAGAATACTGAAAATTACCGAATTTTCGACCCTAGAAAAGCCCAGAACAATCCAAACGCTATATGGGATGCAGGACCGTAAGTATAGATTGTTACTTGATTTAAAATGTCAACGCTTCGGTCCCATACTATCCTCATAGCAGAATTCCGAAAATATTTGGTTGACGATGTCGGCACGTTAGGTTATAATTTATATTATCATAGGTTCTAAGAGATCAAATTTCAAAGGTGTGCGGAAAAGAGTCGATTTTTTGGGCATCAGCGATGCGTTTCATACGTGAGGTGTGATAAATGACACAGATGAAACCTGAAGTCCAGAAATCATTCCGCGATGAGGTGCTGCCGGAAATCCATCGTAGATGGGATAAACGATGCCGACAGCATGTGGTCTGGAAGATCATTCTGTTAACACCGTTCATACTCGCGATCGGTTTGATTCTCGATATATGGCTCATTCTCCGACAGGTGGAACCGGTGAGAGCGAGTCTTTCCGGTGGGTGTTTAGGATTATCCGTTTTTAGTTTTTTGGGAATATCAAAAATCGATATCTCGGAAACCAAAATCTTACTTTTCGATGTTGCCGTGTGGAAGGGGGATATGGATATGTTCAACGATGCATTAAAACAAATAACGAATATCAATATGTTTGAGGGGGTAATAGATAATGTCCGAAAAATTTTCTCCGCCGAATCCCTCGGAAGTCTTTGAAACTATTATTGCCCAGACCAAAGCGGCCAATCGCCGGTTCTGGATCATGAGCGCGCTCTGGGTGCTGGCGATTGTGGCAATTGGTATCACCTTCTCCTACTCCGTTAATAAGGTAAATAAGAGAATGGAATCTCTTCGTGGGTCCCTGCAGATATTTATGAATTCTCACTATTTGAGTTTATCGGAAACCCTGAAAGATCAATTGGTAACGGAACTAATCGAAACGGTTATTCTTCAAAGGGAAAATGGAAAAGCTGTGTCCGAAAGTTTCTCTTCTCTACTAAAAAATTTACTGGAAATCGAATCAAAAGAGACACGCGCGAATCGATATTATCTATTGCGTGCCGCTATTGAAGCCTCGGAAAACAAAATAGAGGAAGCAACAACACGATTGCAACAGGCATTGATCGTCGATCCCAATTATGCCGGCACCTTGCTGCTGCATAAACGAATTTTGTATGAGCGTAACGATCCGGAAGATTATAGCCTGTCGGATATTCAAGACTGCAACCAGATCTTATTCTCATATCCTGAAAATGAATTCGCTTACAATTATCGTGGCTGGATTCAGTTGCAACTGGGAAACTATGCCAACGCCATAAAGGATTTTGGAAAAGCATATAGATTGAATCGTAACTATCAAGCAGTGGAAGACAATCTCCAAAAGATGAAGAAACTTTTAGAGGAAAAGATTGAGAAATTAGAGGGGCAGGTCTATAGTGAAGCGCGCCGCGAATTACTAAATGCTGAAAGAGCTATGAAACAAGTTGAGATACTCTTAGATCGTATCACTACGTCTAAATAAACTTAGAAGGTTAAAAAAAGGTAAACCGAAAATTCAAAACGTTGATATCATTTAGAATCAAATAAAACGAGATTTAAGGAAAGAACCTCTCATTTCTGCGTGAAACTGGCTATGAGCGATTCCACCGTTACCCCCTTTCACGGGTAGGACATAAAGGATGGGCCGGTACGAGCTATTTCACGCAAGTTTTCCGCGAATGGGATTGCGGGAAGGGAAAAAAGGAGCCGTGGTTTACGCTCCACGGCTCCAGGGCGAGAGTCGTAGGTGAACCTATTCAACCTGCGACTATTAACTCTCGAAACGGATATTTCTCCGAAGAACATC
>CAZNQT010000277.1:0-6672 GCA_964574885.1 uncultured Pirellulales bacterium | reverse complement strand
CTTTTTACCTATCAATTCCTATCTCTTTTTTGGTTGCGGCTCGACCGCCCTAAGAAAATTCGTGTCCATTCGTGGCAAAATTCTCTGAGCCCTCTGTGTCCTCTGTGGCTATATATAAAGAAGTCATGTAGAGTGTGCAACACACACCTTTTATTTCTTGGCGTCTTTGCGCCTTGGCGTGAGAATATAATGATTACACAACAGGTTATTTCCTTCGTGTGAATTCGTTGCAATTCGTGAAATTCGTGGTTAAATTCTCTGAGCCCTCTGTGTCCTCTGTGGCTATATATAAAGAAGTCATGTAGGGTGTGCATCGCACACCATTTATTTCTTGGCGTCTTTGCGCCTTGGCGTGAGAATATAATGATTACACAACAGGTTATTTCCTTCGTGTGAATTCGTTGCAATTCGTGAAATTCGTGGTTAAATTCTCTGAGCCCTCTGCGTCCTCTGTGGCTATATATAAAGAAGTCATGTAGGGTGTGCATCGCACACCTTTTCTTTCTTGCCGTCTTTGCCCCTTGGCGTGAATAAATCCCGTCAATCCTGTTATCCTGTCAAAAAAATTCTCTTATTCTTGTCTCCTTCCTGATTCGCCATTACACTATTAAGCCATGACCGACCCGAACCGCAAAACCATCGTCATCTTCGGCTCCGGCAAGCTCAGGCCCGGTTCATCCCCCTACCGGCAGGCCTACGATCTGGGAAAAATTCTCGCCGAATCTGGCTACTCCATCGCCAACGGAGGCTATGGCGGCGCCATGGCCGCCGCCGCTCAGGGCGCTGCCGAAAACCGTCCCTCCCCCGACGCCTGCACCATTACCGGCATCACCTGCGACGCCTTTGGCCGAAACGGCCCTAACCCCTGGATTGACAATGAGATACGCACTAAAAATCTCAACCAGCGACTCGACGCCCTCGTCAATCTCGCCGACGCCTATATCGTACTGCCCGGCGCCACCGGCACCCTGCTCGAAATTGCCATGATTTGGGAACTTATCAATAAACACTTCCTGCCCTCGCGACCGATAATATTCTTGTCAGAGTACTGGAAACCGGTTATTGATACGGTTCGACAGACCGGTGAAGCCGACCTGGAATGCCTAGTCTTCGCCGATTCCTTAGACCAGGTACGACAAGTACTTAACGATAATTTTGGCTGATAATGCTGCTATGATTGGTACGACCTCAGAGCAGTTGTCAGGGGATTTGCTTTTTTAAAAACTATGAAAAACCACAGACCCACATTGCTCAAATTCTTTTCTGCTTTATTCCCCATAACTTATGATTTTCACACTCACAACTCACAACTCACAACTCACAACTTTGCCATAATCCTGCTTGCCCTGTTTATCGTAATTCCTTCTGCTTCCTTGGCTCAGGAAACCTCCCCAACCAACCTGCCTACTCAGTCCGAAATTCTCCCTCCGAACAATACCGATTCACAATTCGAGAACTTATACTCCGATTCGGATACTACGGATTACGCCGATCTGATCTCGAAAAAACTCAAGAACGCCAAGCCCAGGATTGTCCTGCCGGAAGGCTATCCCATTAGCGACCGACGCGCCAAACTCGTCAAATTACCCGACGATCATCGCTGGTTTCTCGTCTTTGACGAAGCTCTCCAACAACTAACGCCAGAACTTGCTCCCAAAACCAACCAAAAAACCGAAAAATCAGACCTTTCCCTTCCGAAAACCGTCGATAAACCACCGAAAACCGACCAAAACTCCTTAAAATCGGACCAAAATGTAGCTTCTACTGCCAATGATAAAAACCTGGAATCCGAAAATCCCTTTTGCCGACCCATCGAAGTTCTGCCCGGCAAATGGCTTACTGCCATGACCACCGCAATAAGCCGAATGGATCTTTCCATTGATTTCCGCGTCTGGGGAGAAGTAACTACTTACCACGACAGGAATTATATTCATCCCACTCGAGTCTTAACCTTATCCCTGTTCGGCCACGATGTGGCCGAAAATGTTAAAAATTCAAAGGAAATAAATCCTCTCGATGCCGCATTTGGGCCGCCCAAATCCGTGGAACCAAAAATTTCCAAACAAACCCAATTTCTCAATAAATCTATACTACCAAACAAGTTACGTGATGCTTTATTGGCCATCCCTCGCACGCGGCCGTTGGAGCTGCCCGACGTTAAACAAATCCCTACTCTACCTAAACCGAACGTCGAAATTCCCATAACTTCCGATGGCAAAAAGATTTCCAAACAAAACGATTGGCGGGATGGGTATATGATTATTGATCGCATGGGGCGGATTCACTTTGATCCGGAGGGAATGCGCTGGATGCTGACATTGGAAGCGGATGGAGCGAGTTTGGCCGAACCACCGTTGACTCTGCATCCGTGTCGTCTGCTGGAGGTCATGGAAGATACCGTGGGTCACTCGACTGAATCGCCTCGGTTTCGGATATCGGGACAAATCAATCAATACCAAGGCAGGAATTACCTGCTACTGCGCAAGGTATTGATGGTATATGATCTGGGCAATTTGGCTAAATAAACTATTACTCAGCGCCGGGATTTATGATAAGATATAGCAAGATTCGGTAGGCAGATGAACGCGAAGGAGTTATCAGGGACAGGAAGAAGAAACGGGAGTAGAACTTGCCACTCGGCATAGACAGGGACACGAAATGGAAGCGAGACCGAAGATTGTCATCAAGAACGAAGGCAGCATATCCATCCTGGAGCTACTGGACGAAGAGATTTTAGACGAGAGTACGATCAGCGCCATATCGGAATCGCTGTTTTCGGTTCTGGAGGAGCAGAACACGGAACACATCATCCTGAGTTTTGTACGGGTGAAGCATTTAAGCTCGATGGCGTTGGGGATGTTGATCCGGTTGAATAAGAAGGTAGAGGAAGGCGGGGGTTTGTTTAAGCTTTGCGACATCAAGCCGTCGCTGTACGAGATATTCCGGATCACCAAGTTGGACAAGCTGCTGGCGATCTACGATACGTGCAACCAGGCCCTAGACAGTTTCGGGTATTAATGTTTTTTGGCGCCAACCCCGATTTTAGCATGACCTCGAATACGTTTACAGACATCCAAATCAACAGCGACTTTCAGCAAGCGAAAGAGGTGGAAGATCAGATCATCACCGCAGCAGAGCAATGCGGTTATGATGACGATACCATTTTCGCCCTTCGGTTAAGCGTGGAGGAAGCGTTGAGCAATGCGATTCGTCATGGGAATCTTTACGACGTGAACAAGAAGATAGACATCCGTTATTCGATCCGCCCGGAGCGGATCGACCTGTACGTTCGGGATGAGGGCCGCGGCTTCGATCCGCGTACGGTGCCGGATCCCACGTCGCCGGAGAACCTGGAGAGTCCGAGCGGTCGCGGGGTGATGCTGATGCGCGCATACATGAACCAAGTGGAATACAACGAGCGCGGCAACCAGATTCATCTGGTGAAGCTGAACCAGGCCGGTTAGCACCGCGTTTGCAGGAAATCCATGCTCAAGAGTACTTGAGCATGCCACCCGGCCGGCGAACAGGAAAATATAAATTGTAAAATAAACCATAAAAAATGAATTAGTGATCGTCCTCCGTTTACCTCCGGGGCCTTTTTGGGGGCGATCACGTGGGATCGCCCCTACGATACGTTGAAACCACGATGAGCAAATTAGCAATCGCGACAACCGAGCAAGAGAACGCCACGATCTTCCAGTTGAGCGGATCGGCGGACCTGACGGAGGCGGGACTACTGGATAAGCGTCTGCAGGAGGTGTTCGCCCAAGGGAAATACAAAGTGATAATGGATCTATCGGGTCTGGATTTCACGTCGAGCCTGGGACTAAGCAGTCTGATTCGCGCCCATACCCGTTGTCGGGCCCACGAAGGTCAATTATCCCTGGTGAATCCGCAACCGAAGGTATTGCGGGTGTTCAAGACGACGCGTCTGACGGAATTGTTTGATATCTATCCGAGCGTTGAAGAAGCCATCGCGGCGATGTAAAAAAGGATGAAGCCTAAAGGATGAAGGGGTTCAATGTTCAAGGTTCAAAGTTCAATGTTGAAAGTTTCTGATTTGAAATGACGAATGACGAAACCAGAATGTCGAATCAATGACGAAATCCGAATGACGAAAACAAATAACCACGAAGAGCGCGAAGCTCACGAAGAATGCTACCAAATTCGTAATTCAAGACGAAACGGCTAGGAGCGAAGAAGCTTAGGGACGAGGGGCTTTCATGGATGAGAGTAGTTTTTTATAGTTCTTACAAAACCAGTATTGGCAGCGGGATAGTAATTCTGCATGGTTATTGAGACGGTTTTGTGAGACGGCCTAAGGACGGGACAGAATGAAAAGGACAGAAATCAGGAACGAACTCCACATCCGAACGTTATTGATTCTCGGAGGGGGTATATTAACGTTGGGTTGTCTGAGCGGGTGTAATCAAGCGGGTAGCGATCTGCCGCCGCCCGAGATTCGAGAGGTTCGCAACGGTTATACCCCCCTGCGTAGTATGCCAGCGCCTCGGATGAAACCACGTGTGGAAACGGGTCCGCGCGTGCCGTCAGGCTGGATACCGCCCTCACGTATAGAAGATCGACAGCGTTGGCGGGGGATCATCGTGCATCATTCCGCGACGCAGACGGGTAATGCGGCGGAATTTAACGCTTTACATAAAAATCGCAAAGACCGGAATGGGGAACCCTGGCTGGGATTGGGGTATCATTTTGTGATCGACAACGGTCGGGGCGGCGCGGACGGAAAGGTGGAAGTGGGCTTTCGCTGGCGACAGCAGATGACGGGGGCGCACTGCCGGCCTAAGAGTTGTACGCATAATTACTGGAACGAACACACAATCGGTATCTGCCTGGTGGGCAACTTCGAACATGAGAAGCCGACGCCGGCTCAATATAAATCGCTGGCGAACCTGATACAGTTTTTGCAGCAGCGCTATCATATCCCGGCCAATGCGATCCAGGGGCACGGCGACGTTGCGGGCGCGCAGACGGCGTGTCCGGGTCGGAATTTTTCGTGGTGGGCGCTGCGGCGACAAATGGGCGGGACGTTCGTAGCGACGCAGTAAGAAGAGAGTGGATAGTTGTGAGTTGCGAGACCTGGTCTTTGGTTCCTGGTTAGTTGGAAATGGTGTGCAATACGCACTTGACTTGGCTTTTTATCGTGCGTTCAAGCTCACAGCCGAGGGCGGCTGTTCCATATACTCAAGAGTATTTGAGTATGTCACCTTACCAAGAAACATTGAGCACCTCTCTTGACTGCGTCAAGAAAGGCGCCACCCGTCGAAGATGGTATGCATAGCATACCCTACTTTGGTAATTTGAAAGCACAGGGTATTCGATCCCCCGCCTCGTGGCGGGGGCTTTTAGTTGAAGATGGTATGCACAGCATACCCTACGAAACTGCCACCCGGATTGTTGATTCCAGGTAATATAAAGCGATTCTATTTAGGTCAGGTTTTGTTTTATTTTTCGGAGGAGTTGGTCGGCGCGGCCCCGGGGGTATTCTTTGGCCGGCCAGGGGATACAGAACCCATCGCCCGTGCGACGGGGAATGATGTGGAAATGAACGTGCTCGACCAGTTGTCCGGCACAGCGGCCATTATTACTCAGAACGTTGTATCCCTCGGCGTCCGTAGCGGCGACGATCGCCCGGGCAATCCGGCCTATACTGCTGCCGAGCGCAGCAAGGGTATCCGCAGGACAATCCTCCAACCGACGGTAATGCTCTTTGGGAATCAGGAGGCAGTGCCCCTCACTGACGGGCCCGATATCTAAAAACGCCAGGACGCGTTCGTCCTCATAGACCTTGCCGGCGGGGATATCGCCCTGACTGATTTTGCAAAAAATGCATTCGTCGGCCATGAGAAACTCCTTATCGAATTCCCATGCTTATGCTTGGCGAAATCATGCCACCCCTACCTATTAAAAACCCCCGGTAAAACCGGGGGCTAACTAAACAAGGTTCCGGATTTACTACACATTAAGAGAGCAAGATTTTTCGTCGGAAGTTTCGGATTACGTTTCAGCGTCGTCGGGAGCGGTATTTTCCGCATCGGTTTCACCTTCGGCAGAAGATTTCGTCTCGTCCTGTTCTCCGGCGGCGTCGGTCTGCGTCGGCAGAGATTCTTCCACTACGGTTCCCTGCGGCGCTTCGGGGGGAGTGGCGATACCGACGGCTTCAGTGGCAGGCGCCTCGGAAACTTTCCGAGCGGGTCGCAGCTTTTCTTCCACCAACTGCAATAAGACCAATCGGCCATTGTCTCCAATGCGACGGAGCGGCAGATGGATGATGCGGGTATAGCCTCCGTTACGATTTTGAAAGCGAGGCCCGATTTCCGAGAAGAGCCGTTGGATGACCGTAGTTTCCTTGACCGGTTCGCCATCTTCGACCTTACAGATATCGCGGTCCTGCAAGAGAGAGATAGCGCGACGTCGGGCGTGCAAGGACCCGTCTTTGGCCAGGGTGATGAGTTTTTCGGCGAAAGGCTGGACGAACCGAGCTTTTTCACGGGTGGTGGAGATGGTGCCATGCTCAAACAAGGAGGCCGCCAGGTTTTGGCGCAAGGCCTTGCGGTGGGCACTGGTTCGGTTTAAGTGTTTTCCGGCAACGCGATGTCGCATATTTTCATTCCTGTTTTTTTCGACATCAGGGATCGCCATGCTCAAGAG
>CAZNQT010000276.1:0-6672 GCA_964574885.1 uncultured Pirellulales bacterium | reverse complement strand
GTCCAGGCCATTGCCCAGGGCATTGACATGTTCGACTGTGTCATGCCCACCCGCAACGGCCGCAATGCCTGTGCCTTTGTCAGCGAAGGGGCGATTAAGCTCCGCAATGAACAATACAAACGGCAAAACCAGCCGTTGGACGAAAATTGCGATTGTTATACCTGCCGCAATTTCTCCCGTGGCTACCTCCGACACCTCTTCATGGTCGGGGAAATGGTAGGCCCTATCCTCCTCTCCCTGCACAACCTCGCCTTCTACCAACGACTGATGGCGCAAGCCCGACAGGCCGTCAAAGACGATAATTTTGACGCCTGGGCTCGAACAAAACTAGTATCTGACAGCGAATTATTTCAAGTTTGCGAAACAAACCCAAATGGATACCACGATAGCCAGGTGGGCAATAATGACGATAATTAACGGGAAGGAATAACCATGGAAGCAATCTGGGCGGAAATATTGGCACAAGCTACGGGCGACACCGAAAACCAAAATGCCGGCGAAGGCGCCGATCAGAATACCCAGCAAAAAGCGAGTGAATCCGACGGCACCAAACAGCCGGATAAGGAAGAGGGTGACAAAGTCAAAGATAAGAAGGGGCCTTGCGTCTTTGATAAGAATTTTCTTTTCTTGATGCTGGCGATGTTCGCGATCATATATTTCATCATGATCCGACCGCAGAAGAAGCGACAGCAAGCCCAGCAGAAAATGCTCCAGGAAGCGAGCAAAGGCGCCCGAATTCGTACCATCGGCGGTATCATCGGGACGATCGTGAGCGAACAGGACGACGAAGTGGTAATCAAGATCGACGAGACCACGAACACGAAGATGCGCATCGTCCGCACCGCCATCGGCAAAGTCCTCACCGAGGAAGAGGAAGGAACGAAAAAAACGTAAGGGCAATATATTGGGTGGTAGGGCCAGATCTTCTGGACCATGGTAATACGATATCTAGCGAACATAACCACGTTTGTGCGGGCATAGCACCCGGCAAAAGCAATAGAAGTAATTGGAAAGGTAAAGGCAGAGTCCATGAGTTTGAAAGTTCGATTTGCGATTATATTGGGATTGACGGCGTTATGTGCCTGGGAGGTTTGGCCTCCTCAGGATAAACTCAAGCTGGGCATCGACCTGGAAGGGGGGACGAGCCTGCTGTATCAGATCGATACGACGGGCTATACCCCTTCTCCGGGCAATACGGCGGCACAGGAAATGATCCGGATCTTGCGCCAGCGGATCGATCCGGGCGACAAAGCCGGTCTGGTCTGGCGCGCGCACGGCAGCGACCGGATTGAGATTCAGATGCCGCTGGCCACGGAAGAATCGCGGAAACTTCGACAGGAGTATCAGGACAAGAAAGAGAAACTCCTGCAATACAACATTGATATTCGCAAGGTGCGTGAGGCCCTGATTCAACCGACGGGCGCCACCCTCGAGGAGTATCGCGCCGGTCGGAGTAAACAGTTCGCTGAGATCGCCAAACTGCCGAAGCAACGGGAGCTGCTGGAAGCGCTGGGCAAGGCGCACGACGCCTTACAGGCCGGGGAAGAACGCTTGAAAAAAGCCCTACAGGCCGAAGCAGAGATCAAACAAAAACTGACCCAGGCCAAAATTTATCAACAGGCCGTAAATCTTTATATCGAGTGGAACGAGCTGGATGATCCCAACCGGCTCGCAGAGATCGACCGGATTGCCGGCAAGAACAAGCAAGAGAACCAGAAACTTTTACGTGAATTCATTGATGTCCGCACGGAGCAGGATAATGCGCGAGAAGCGATATTTAAGGATACCGACGAGTCCAAAGGCCTGGAAACGAAGAAGGAACAGGCCTGGGCGGCCGTGGAGGCAATGAATTTTGATCCCCGGGCTTTGGATAACGTGTTGGACCTGAAAAAAACTGCGCGGGAGAACGCAATAAAAACTTTGGAGCAGCGGTATCCCTATCTGACCACAGCGGGACCGGAGGGCAAAACCAATCTGCTGCGCCAGGTGGTCGATGCCTATGAGCCGTATTCCAAAATCAAGGACCGCCTGGACGACCCCGAAGATCTCAAGCGCAAACTTCGGGGCGCCGGCGTATTGGAATTTCGTATTGTGCCTACGCAGCAGGACCTGACAGCCGCGGGTATCAACGTCGAGCAGCGGAAGGAACAACTCGAGCAGGAAGGCCCCATTAAGGCGAGTGACGATAAATACGTTTGGCAGCTCATTAAAGATCCCCAGGATCCGGATAAACCCAATGAGCGGGGCAAATTCCGGGAATACAATAACGATGGGATTCCGTTGGTGATCGGAACCTACTTGGGCCGGAAATACGTCTTGGCCTCGAACCTGCCGGATGAAACGATGCTGCATGAGACGGGGCCCGGCGCCTGGAAGCTGCGCAACAGTCGTCCGGATACGGACCAGTGGAACAAACCGGCCGTGGGATTCAGCTTAAATCAGTCCGGTACGGGACGGTTTTACGAACTCACCAAGGCGCACAAGGGAAGGCTTTTGGGGATTTTCCTGGATGGCGAAGCCATCTCGGCGCCGAATATCAACACGCCGATCTATCAACGCGGCATTATCATGGGCGACTTTAGTCAACAGGAAGTGCAGGACATGGTCGATAAGCTCAACGCCGGGTCGCTGCCGGCACGCTTGAGCGATCAGCCGATCAGCGAAAACACCATCGGTCCGACCATGGGACGCGATAACCTCGCCAGGGGACTGAAAGCGGGAATAGTCGGTTTGATCACCGTAGCGGGATTTATGGTGATTTATTACATGTTCGCCGGTTGTTTAGCGGCCGTCGCTTTGTTCCTGAACCTGCTGATTATCACCGGGGTCATGGCATTTAGCCGGGCCACGTTTACGATGCCCGGTATTGCGGGATTGATTCTGACGATTGGTATGGCGGTGGATGCCAACGTGCTGGTCTTCGAGCGTATTCGCGAGGAGCAACAGCGCGGCTCGTCGATACGGATGGCCATCCAAAATGGATACGGACGCGCCCTGCGGACCATTATGGACGCCAACGTCACGACGTTCGTCACCGCCTTAATCCTGTGGATTCTGGCCTCGGAGGAAGTCAAGGGCTTTGCCCTCACGTTGATGATCGGTATCGTCACCAGTATGTTTACCGCCTTGTTCGTGACCCGCGCGATCTTCGATCTGGCCACGACGAAACGCTGGCTGAAGAACAAGCTCAAGATGCTGCAGATCGTCAAAAATCCGCAGGTGAACTGGATGCGGGCCCGCCCGGTGTTTTGGACCGTTTCGGGTTTGTTCGTTGTGGGCGCCTGGGTGGTGTTTCTGGGCCGCGATGAGCAGAAAAACAGTAAATACTCGATCGAGTTTACCGGCGGCACCAGTATTCACGTCGTGCTCAATGACGCCGGCAAGGATAAGGACCGGGCCCAGGTCGAAAAAAGAGTACGCCAGGCCGGCGCGGGCTATCCCCAGATCGAAAACGCCCGTGTCCAGCAGGTGCTCCGCGATGATGGTCGTAAGGAATTTACCATTGTTACGACCGAAACCAACCGCCTGAAAGTACCTCTGACGCGCACCCCGGGCAGCACGATTACCGCCGAGCAATTACAATCGGCAATTCACGCCGCGGCCGACGATGCCCAGGATCCCCGCCGCATGGGCAAAGCCACCGTTGTCGCTGGGGATAAACCGAATACCTTCATGCTGGAAACCAGCCAAACCAACCGGAACAAAGTCCGCGAAGTTTTGGACAAAGCCATCATGTCGCTCTCGCCGCTGGAACCCGGCGCCATTACGGAAGAGGGCGAACATATGAAGGTGGTCTTCCAGGCCAAAGAGGGGAAAGCCCTGACCGTGGACGAGGTCCAAAAAGCCGTGCAGGCCGCTATGGTGGAGATGGGATACACCTTCTCGGATCAGGATTCGGTGCAGCGGGGTTCGTCGGATCGACAGTTTATTTTACGCGCGCAACTGAAACGGGAAGCGGCCTTACAACGGGTGGCGGAGCTGACGGCGATCCGCTTGGCCGACGTGCAATACGATTCCAGCAAGATGGTGACCAATCCGATTGTGAACCAGGCCGTGCTCAAAGCCCTCGAGGGTATGCTGGACGTCACCGAAAGCCTCGATGTGGATAAGGATAAACTGCAGCCGAAAATCATCAACGACGAATTGATTCAGCAAAAACCCTATCTGCTGAATTACAAAGACGGCGTGTTTTTGGATGCCCGCTTCGGCTCGAACCGGACGGAAACTTTGGCACGACTTATCGATCGGTTTAATCGCATTCGCTCGTCCGGCGAATTCCAGCAGTATGGCGATGATGAGATCAAATTGTTCGCGCCGGGAAATGCCTTTAACGCCCAGTCTAAGGAAGCGAAAGAACGCCCGCTTTCCGAGGTGGAAATCGCGGTGATCCCCTGGGAACTCAGCCAGGGCGGCGGGGATGTGGATATGGCGCAATTCGAGACGGAAACGGTTCGCATGGTTACCGATACGCTCGACCGTCAGACGTCATTGCCGCAGGTGACGCAGATCGATCCCTCCGTCGGCGCCAAAAGTAGAAACGATGCCATTGTGGCGATTGTCTTTTCCCTGATCGCCATTATTATTTACATCTGGATTCGGTTCGGGACGATGCGCTTTGGCATCGCGGCGGTCCTGGCCCTGGTGCACGACGTCAGCATTGCCATGGGAATGGTGGCGGCGTCGGCGTGGCTTTCCGAAACCGCCGTTGGCAAAGCCCTCCTCATTAATGACTTTAAAATCGATCTGCCCATGATCGCCGGGTTTCTCACCGTGATCGGATACTCCCTCAATGATACGATCGTGGTGTTCGACCGAATTCGCGAAAACCGCGGCAAGCTGGCGACCCTCTCGGCGAACATCATCAACAACAGTATCAACCAGACCCTCTCGCGAACGATCCTGACCTCGTTTACCACCTTGATCGTATTGATCGTGATGTATATCTGGGGCGGGGCCGGTCTGCGGGGATTTAACTATGTGCTGATCGTCGGCATCGTGGTCGGGACCTATTCGTCGATCGGGATCGCCACCCCGATGTTGTACGGCGCCCAGACGGAAGCTAAAAAAGCCAAAGAAACCAAATCCGTGGGCCTCGGGCGAAAAAACAAACGCTCACCGAAACCGCAACTCGAAGGATAAATCGTACCTGTTGCGGGTTATGAACATTAAGCCCCCGGTGGCAATCGGGGGTCGATTACCCTATGCATCCAATTCTTCAAGGTGCCGCCAACGCCGGTGACCGGATAATCAATCATGTCATTCTGAGCGCAGCGAAGAATCTCCTCTTACCGTCAACGGTGAACCGTGAACGGTGAACTTTCATTTCTCCCCCGTTGGTCCCTGCCAATCGTTCAAATAAGCAAACTGACCGTATAACTTATACGCCGCCTGATTGTACGCCTGTACCGCGTCGCATTCCTTCTTATAGAATCCCAGGTAAAACCGCTTTTCGCGATGTCGTATTTTCGCCACCCAGCCCGCCGGATGATACCCATGCGCTGCGATCCAAAACACCCCCTTGTATTTCGACGTCTTTCGTCCCGTCCGATTCCGTCCGTTCCGGTTTGGCCTCCGGTTCGCCGCGTTCTCACTCTTTGAACATACCCGCAGGTTCCGCCTCCGGCAGTCCAACCCGTCCCCATTCTTATGATCGATCACGCGACCGTTCGAGATCGGATTCTTTAATCCCAGCACTTCGTAGTGCAGCAGTACCCGCTGCGGCCCCGGCCCTTCGCTCACCCGTCGGCACCGCGCCGCATACTCGCTCGCCTTACTGGGCGATATATGCCATTTATACTTTCGCAACCGCTCGTAATCTTCATTATCCACCTTTGCATACCTCCCCCGCGTCAACGCCAACAACTTCATTAAATCTTCCCTCCTTTCTTTCCCCTCTCTGAGAACTAAGAACTTCTTCTCATCTTTTATTTATCCTTTATCCTTTAGACTTTATCCTTTTTTTTCACACCCTTCTCACCTTTCACACTCTTCCCACCCTTCACACTTTTTTCACCCTTCCCACCCTTCACACCTTTTCCTCCCTTCTACTCTTCAACCTTGAACTTTGAACCTTGAACCTGAAACCAGAGACCTCTTCCTATTCCCTATCCGCTACCCGCTCTACGCTACACGCTAATTCCTTTTCCTGAGCCCCGAGCTCTGAGCTCTAAGCCCTCTCTATAATTACTGCCCATCCGTCGATTTTGGCTCAATTTTGCGCGCATAAAAATTTCTCCCATTTCCCTAAACCCTTACTAGCTAACGAATAAAAAAATTTTATTTTTTCCCGTTTGGCCGCGCACGTACCGTCAAAAATGGCTCAATTTTAGAACTATTCCTATATAAATTCTTCCCTGCCACTTTTCCGCCGGGTGCCACGGCCATCTTGGCCGTGATACGACATGTGGCGCCGCCGCCCTCAGCGGTCCATTTAACGACGGGTGGCATGCTCAAGTACTCTTGAGCATGGTAACGGGAGCCACGGACAAATTAGTTTTATCACGGGTATTGCCTGTTTGTCCGTGGGATCTGGTTTAATATGGACTGCGGCGGCGCCAGCCGCCGCTTTTTCTCGACCTGTGCCACAGCCATCTTGGCCGTGATGCAACATGTGGCGCCGCCGCCCTCGGCGGTCCATTTAACGACGGGTGGCATGCTCAAGTACTCTTGAGC
>CAZNQT010000275.1:0-6678 GCA_964574885.1 uncultured Pirellulales bacterium | reverse complement strand
ATCTGGTGTTATGCCGGTGCAGAGATTACCCGCAATTTCATCACCGGAAATTACGCCTCTTATAAGCGAGGGGGCATCTATTTATGGGGCAGTGCGGCCACGGCGCTGATCAAGGATAATCGTATTACACACAATACGGCCCCCTATGCCGGAGGAATCTTTTGCGACACGGCAAGTTCACCTCGGCTGAAAGATAATACTATCGGCTACAATATAGCCACCGATGCCGGGGGGGGGATTAGTCTGGAGAGGAATCCTGCCACTACGCTTCTATGCGGCAATAGAATCGTGGGGAATCGGGCGTTTCGCAAAGGCGGGGGGATCGCTCTTTATAATCAGACGCAGGCGAAGGTATATAATAATGTCGTCCTGGCGAATCAAGCAGGGGAAATCGGCGGCGGGATTGCCGTGGAAGATTGTGATCCTAATATAATCAACAATACCCTGGTCGATAACGGAGCGGTTACCGGCGGGGGGATTTACGGCGGTTTCAACGCGAGATCTTTTATTGCCAACAACATTATTAGTTATAGCGAAACCGGGCAGGGATTATATGGTTTACCTCATCTGGTGAAACCAGCCACCTTGAAGGTATGGCATAACAATGTGTACGGGAATATGGCAGGTAACTATGGGGGAAATTTAGTCGATCTTACCGGGCAACAGGGTAATATCTCGGTAGATCCCAATTTAAGTTTGTACGGTTGGTGGGAAGATGCCGGAACGCCATGGGATCCCAATGATGATGAATATTATGTGGGGAATTACCATATTTTACCAGGTTCGGGCTGTATTGATGCGGGTGCGTCCTGGTTAGTGCCTCCGGAACTCGTAACGGATGTGGATGGCGAGGACCGGATCATAGCTTTGGCCGTGGATATCGGGGCCGATGAGATCGACCTTACGCCGAATCCCGCCGATATCGATCAAAATGGAATCGTGGACGTTCGCGACCTGATGTTGTACTGTCAGGGCTGGCTCCATCCGCAACAGGAACCGAGAGCCGATCTGACCCAGGATCACTGGGTTGATATGAAGGATTGGGACCTTTTGGCGTCCGAATGGCTCTGGCAGGCGAACTGGTATGTACCCTGATTCCCATATTGACAATTCGAGTATGATCGTCTAAGATTGCCGGCTATCAAGGAGAATGAAAAAGAAGCATACTTTCCTGCAAGGACAAACAGGCGAAGGAGTATTACTATGAAACATTTTATAATGGGTCTGTTGACATTGGGTATTCTGGGGATCGCTGGATGTGAGAATACGGATCTGAGGAAATGCCGGGACGACAATCAAAAGCTCACCAGCGAATTGGCCCGGACGAAGCAAACATTAGAACAGGAGGAAAATACCTCGAATAATATGATTGCCACTCTGCTCTCCGAAGGCCAGAAAGATACGCAGAAAATCAAGGATTTACAGGATAAGCTGAGAATTCTGCAAAACGAACGAAATCAACTCTTGAAACAGGTAAATCAGTTGAAGGCCAAGATGCTGAGCCTGGAAAAAAAGTTAGAGGAAAAGAAAAACTAACGTTTCTCTATGTTTTCCCGTCCCTCCTTATGCGAGCCGAATGAGGGCGTCAGGAATGTTGTCGCCATTGACGTGGTCGGCGGCGCAGGGCCAGTCCTCCCAGAGCCAATAGGCCAAAGGTCATGGGTTCGGGAATTTGATGGATTATAGCGATTCCAATTTCAGGTTCGAAAAAGATGTCGGGGTCATACACAAGAATATTCACGTCGTTGTTTGGAAGACCGAGATCACAATGCATCAGGATATGTTCCAACTGGATACCGGGCGGCGGACCGCCAAAGAAGTTCCCTTCCAAGAACTCATACGTTTTACCCGGCACTCTTTCGATGGGGCCCATATGAAAAACCGGATCCCAGCCATCGGGTATAATTAATTGAGTAATGTCCAGAGAGGCTTCGCCTTGAACATCGACGATAATGTGGAGCGTAGCCAATTGTACATCCGAGATAATATCGAAACTAATTACATCGGATTGATTAATGGTAATCTCAGAGACCGGATCAATGGGTTGTCCATTAAGGCCGGTGATTATGGGCTGTACGAGACCGGCCGATGCGACGGAAGAAATTAATCCTGCGAGGGTTAAAGTCAATAGAAATTTTTTCATCCTAACTTCCCTATCGTTATTTTTCCTTAGATCGACAGATGTATTTTTATCTGAAATCAATTTGATTCCGTTTTGGCCGTCGGAACAGGGCCAGTCCTCCCAGCCCTAGTAGGCCGAAAGACATGGGTTCGGGGGTCTGATGGACGATGACTGAAACGAAATCCGGGGTCGCGAAGTTCATATCGTCGGTGCCACCCTGTGTGCCGTTTAAAACCGTGATGTTCACGTCACCCGGACCGTCGCAGTGCATCAAGAGATGCTCCAACTGGATGCCGGGCGGCGGTCCGCCATTAAAATTCCCTTCCCCGAACTCATACACCTTTCCTGGTACGTGTTCGATAGTGAGTGGCCCGAAAAGGCGTTCCCATTCCGGCGGGATGATGGTTTGCCAGGGATCCAATGTGCCCGGACCCGTTACTTTTACTACGATATTCAGGGTAAGCAATTGAACGTCCGATAGGATATCGAAACTGATCATATCGGATGGTCCGATGGCGATCTCAGAGACCGGGTCAATGGGTATGCCATTGAGGCCGGTGATTATGGGCTGTACGAGACCGGCAGATGCGATTGAATCCACAACAGTAATTATGACACATGTGAGTAGAGTGTTTTTCATGATAGCCTCTTTTTCTACTCTGCTGAGGCTTATACTGTTTACGGACACGAAATGTCGGCGCACGGAGGATGGTTAATTAGTATCCAGTTTTTCTTTATGATAATCAATTCCGCAAAGTTGATCGCTCCGCTATGGTCGAAGTCCGCACAACAGTTGTATTCGCCCGGCCCCGTACCATGGGGGCTTCCAGCGGAAGTGGTGTTGAACGCCTTCTTCAGGTTGATTAGATCCGCGAAGTCAACCTTTCCATCTCCATTGGTGTCGCCGAACGGTTGAGCGGAGCAACTCCAGCACGGCGGTCCGATGGAAATCGGGCAGCCAGGTGAGACCACATTGGCCGGGGATCCGTCTTCCAGCACACAACCGCCGCGCGTCGGATTCGCCGCGATAGTCATAGTGCAGTTTTCGGTCACCTTAAGCCTGAAGAGCATGCCGCTCTTACCGGGGACCGGATCGCCTTCGGCATAGAGCGAACCCATTTCGACTGTGATTCCCGAAGTCCCAAGACCGCCTAAGGTATCCGGATCGGTACTCGGAGCGACCGGATCACCGAAGTCGGCGACATAGTTGGGATCCGCAGCGAACTGGATGCTGCCCATAAAAATGGAATACCCTGTCGGAATCTGAGTAGAATCCGCCGGGGTGCTTCCCGTAGCGAAATCGCTGATGGCATCAATGGTAGCGCCGCCATCGACGATGATGTCGAGGGCAATCCCGCGCATCAGAGTGGGTGTGACTCCATCTTCCACCAGGACTTGGTAGTCCACGCGAATCACGCCGCCGCCTTCGTCCGTGCACGTAATGAGGACGTTGGGATCAGCGGCATAAATCGTTGTCGCGAAGGCAAACGTTACGAATAGAGACCGAAGAAATAGTTTTATGACCGTACTACCCATAATAAATTCCTCCTACAAGGGCGTTGTAAGTCGATAAAAAACACTATTCCGATAACATCATTTTACAAAATTATGGGAGCTAATGTCAATAATATTATTCCCGGAAGGGGGCAAGCAGTGCTATGCGGCCGGATGTGTATTTAAGTACTGTGATAGGAGGCAGTTACCGTAAAATAAGCGAGGCAGGTAAAATTACCTGCCTCGCTTTTTGTTTGCTATACCCGAAAGGGTATATAGGTTGCCTTTTGCTCAACGTCGGTTTAGCGACGACGACGACGAATCAGGCCCAGACCGCCCAATCCCAGCAGACCTAAGGTCATGGGTTCGGGGATCGTCTGGTGAACAATGATCTGGCCGAATTCCGGGGTTGCAAAACCCAGATCAACCGTGCCGCCCTGGGTGCCGTCACTCAGGAAGACAATCACATCACCCTCGCCATCGCAGTGCAGCAGGAGGTGATCCAACTGGATTCCGGGCTGCGGGCCGCCGCTGAAGTTCCCTTCGCCGAACTCATACACTTTGCCCGGCACTCTTTCGATGGGATCAACGTGAAAACCAGCATCCCAGCCGTCAGGAATGGTGTATTCCGAGATATCCAGCGTACCCGGTCCCTGCACTTCCACTTGGACGCTCAAATTGAACGTAAGCAGTTGGACGTCCGACATGATATCAAAATCAATCCAATCGGACGGACCAATGGTGATCTCTGAGACGGGAGCAATGGGATCTCCATTGAGGCTGGTGATCATCGGCTGGACTAGACCGGCCGACGCGACCGAACTCATAATGCCAACCATTACTAGTGTTACTAGAGCTTTCTTCATAGTAAACTCCTTTTAAGATTTACTTTTGCTGAAGGAGAAAACCACCCTCTCCTATCAAGGCCATTTTCCTCCATGTCAGCAGTTTCTCTTTCTTATTTAACAATTTCTCTTCATCAAATCCTGAATTTTGCTGACGGTTTTCGTGACTTACGGACACGAAATGTCGGCACACGTATCATACGGGCCAGTGTTAAAGTATTGCTTGAGCTTGATTAACTCAGCAAAGTTGATCGCGCCGCTATGATCGAAGTCCACACAGCAGTTGTATTCACCCGCATCAGTCCCGTGGGGGCTGCCGGCGGAAGTGGTGTTGAACGCCTTCTTCAGGTTGATCAGGTCCGCGAAGTTAACATTCCCGTCGCCATTGGTGTCGCCGAACGGTTGACCGGGGCAACTCCAGCATGGAGGTTCAGTCGGGCCGGGAATGATATGACAACCAGGGGACACCACGTTGGCCGGGGATCCGTCTTCCAGCACACATCCGCCGCGAGTTGTATTCGCCGCGATGGTCATATCACATTCATCAGTTACAGTAAGCCGGAAGAGCATGCCGCTCATCCCGGGGGCCGGATCGCCTTCGGCGTAGAGCGAACCCAATTCGACCGTGATTCCCATGGAGCCTAAACCGTCTAAGGCATCCGGATCGGTATTCGGAGCGACCGGATCGCCGAAGTCGGAGACGTAGTTGGGATCCGCAGCGAACTGGATACTGCCCATAAATACGGAATACCCTGTCGGAATCATGGTAGAATCCGCCGGGGTGCTTCCCGTAGCGTAATCGCTGATTTCATCAATCGTGCCGGCATCGACGGTAATGTCGAGGGCAACCCCGCGCATCAGAGCGGGTGTGACGCCATCTTCCACCAGGACTTCATAGTCCACGCGAACGATACCGCCGCCTTCATCCGTACAACTGATGAGCACATTCGGGTCACCTTGAGCAGCAAAAACAGGTGCGGTTAAGGCGAGTACCGCAATTAATGTAAGTAATTTTTTCATTACTTTCTCCCAAAATGAACAGATACATTAACACTACTTAAACCAACGATCAGGTTCCTCTCGATACTAACCGACGCCTCTTCCGGTTGTGAGCGTACCCAAGGTTTTCCTCATCGTACAAAAAGCTTTCTATCTCTGATCCCTAGCGACCTCCTTTCTCGCCTCGAAACGGCAAAAGGACTCACTTTTCGCCTTAGTATCCTCCTCCTGGAGCATACTACCGATGTATAAGTGTGTGTGTGTACTAAGATTACTCCTTATCTATTCATCTTGTATCTTACCTGATTCCCAGGTTATAGGTCAAGAAATTTCGCTTATATTTACGATTTTTTCTAAAAATTTTCCCGGTTTACGCCAATCTGCGCAAATATTCGCAAAAGCGTTGAATTGCCCTCTCTTATGGCACTCTCTCCAATTGTTCAATTTATAGTATCGCAAAGGGTCTGCCAAATAACGCTGAAAATGAAAAATTTCCCAAATTCTTCATAAAGCATTATTTTGTAATAGGATAAAGAAGATGCTCCCGTTGGTTATCCGATCAAAATTTTCGCGATGTTGCTGTGGATCAACGAATCTAACCGGTGGTTTCGACGGCTTTGGAAGGTTGTATTTTTTTATGTATCTGTAAATAAAGGACTTATAGTCCTGTTGCTTCCGAGCAACATTCATTATAGAAAGGGCAACAAAAATTGAGAAAAAATCTTCTCAATACTAACGCCGGTGTCCAAAATTAAAATTATCGGGTTTCTACCTGAAATTACGCGATTTTACGGTCGTTCGGGATCTATGACGGCAGTATTAAGACATTGAAATATTCCCTTTAGGGTAAAACCAGGCAGAATGCCGATTTCCCATAGAGTGTGGGATATTCTTAAAGTTGGGGGTATCGTCAGGAGTGTATGTACGGAAGGACTACATGGGCAGCCCGGCAGAGAATATAGAAAGACTGGAATACCGGCCTGAAACCAATCGAAATTTACTGCAATATTCGATTCTGCCGATTCGAGTGAAGATTCACCGGCGGAGCCAGGAGGGGATCGGGCCGTTTCGGGTGTTGATCCGAACGAATCTGAATCAGGCCGGCCGGATTCGCCGGCAAGTTATCGATCTGGTGGAACGGGGCCGAAACTACTCTACGGATTTCTACGACATTCCCGCTACGTATGACTCCAAACGGGATGAATACCGGGCGGATAT
>CAZNQT010000274.1:0-6709 GCA_964574885.1 uncultured Pirellulales bacterium | reverse complement strand
GAATCGTGCCGATCTGGCCTCTGCACGTTCATAATCCGGTACGGCGGATGGTGGTAAGTACGTATCAGGCGGCCAGCGGCGCAGGCGCCAAGGCGATGCAGGAACTCACGGAGCAATCGCGGGAGGTGCTCGCCGGTAAGGAGCCGCAGCCGGAAGTATTCGAGGTGCCGTGTGCGTTCAATTGCTTCAGTCACAACAGCGACATCGACGAAAACGGTTACAATACCGAAGAAATGAAAATGGTGCACGAGACGCATAAGATTTTTAATGACGACTCGATTGCGATTACCTGTACGTGCATTCGCGTCCCAGTGCTGCGGGCTCATTGCGAGAGCATCAACCTGGAATTCGATCAGCCGATCGAGGCGGAAGAAGTGGTGGACCTGCTGCATCAGGCGCCGGGCGTGGAGATTATCGATGATCGGGAAAACAACCGGTTTCCGATGCCGCTGGACGCCACGGGCCAGGATAACATTTTCGTGGGGCGCATCCGGCGGGATCTGTCGCTGCCGGACAAACGCGGGATAAACTTATGGGTTGCCGGCGATCAGTTGCTCAAAGGCGCCGCCTTGAATGCCGTACAGATTGCCGAATACCTGGTCAAATAAACGCAAGAAAATCAGCCCCCGCTGGTAAACGGGGGACGGGTACCGAATCGCAACAACAGGGTAATCGTCCCCCGGTTGACACCGGGGGCTGTTTTGGATTTTCCAGCATGTCCAAACGAAATGTCAAACTAACGATTGCTTACGACGGCAGCGGTTATCACGGGTGGCAGAGGCAATCGGACGGGATTATCTCCGTTCAGCAGACGATCGAAGAAACGATGATGCGGGTGGTCCATCATCCGGTTTCCTTGCGGGCGTCAGGTCGGACGGATACGGGCGTGCATGCCGAGGGACAGGCGGTCAATTTTTTTACGGATACGCCGATCCCCACGGCGCGACTGGCGCTGGCGATCAATTCCCGCCTGCCACGGGATATCCGGATTAAACGATCCGAGGAGGCGCCGGATGATTTCGACGCCACTCTTTCCGCCCGGAGCAAGCTCTATCGTTATACGGTTTTTAACCACACCGATCTGCCGCCCCGAATGGACAAATACTGTTATCATTATTACAGAAATTGTGAAACAGCGCCGATGCAGATCGCGGCCCGGAAGCTCATCGGCGAACACGATTTCGCTTCGTTTGCCTCGACCGGTAGTGATCGGCAAACGACGGTGCGAACCCTTTTGCGCTGCCAGGTCTGGAAGAAATTTCATTGGTTGTATTTCGATCTGGAAGCAACGGGATTTTTATATCACATGGTACGGAATATCGTGGGCGCCCTGTTGGAGATCGGTCGGGGTCACGGGCAGGCGGAGGATATCGAGACGGTTTTAGCCGCCCGCGCGCGGAGCGCCGCCGGACCGATGGCGCCTGCGAACGGCCTGTGCCTCCAATGGGTGAAATATTAAATGACGAATGACGAAAATCGAATGGCGAATCAATGACGAATAACCGAATGACAAAAACTCCTTGCTGCCATATATATGCTCAGATATAACTAGATAGGAACAATACGGAGGAAAACTTGATTCTATATATGGAGAAGAATAAATTATGAAAAAGAAAAGCTGGTATATCGTAAGCATTATAACCTTAGGGGGAGTCGTTTTAGGAATCTCGATTCACAGTTACGCCCAGAAACGGGCATCAGCGTGGAAAGTACACGATCGCAATCGCCCGGCGCCCAAGGTGGTAACGCCCGGGGAGGCGCCCTGGGATCCGCCGTCCGACGCGATCGTCCTGTTCGACGGAAAAGATTTAGCTCAATGGAAACAGAGTAACAGTCAACCGGCACAATGGAAGGTGGAAAACGGATATATGGAAGTGGTCAAGGGCAGGGGCAGTATTATTACCCGGCAGCCATTCGGGGATTGCCAGTTGCACATCGAATGGGCGTCGCCCCTGGCCGCCGTCGGTCGCGACCAGGGCCGCGGTAACAGCGGGATTAAATTCATGGGCCAATACGAGGTGCAGGTCCTGGATACGTACAAAGACACCAATGCGACCTATGCCGACGGCCAAGCCGGAGCAGTGTATGGTCAATACCCGCCGCTGGTCAATGTCTGTAAGGCGCCGGGGCAGTGGCAGACGTACGACATAGTGTTTCGACGGCCGATCCTGGATATTGATGGGAAGGTAATCCGGCCGGCGTATATTACCGCGTTCCAAAACGGCGTACTGATTCAGGACCATGAGGAGATACTGGGCAACACCTCAGGTAAGAGCCGCAGCTATAAGAAACACGGCGAGAAAGAACCGCTCATGCTCCAGGACCACGGCCATCCGGTGCGCTATCGTAATATCTGGATTCGCGAACTACCGGAACCGCGCGTACCGTGAAGATAGTTCACATAATAACTCGACTGATCCTGGGCGGGGCGCAGGAGAATACCATCCTGACGTGCGAGGGTCTGCATCGGCGCGGGCACGAGGTCGCGTTGATTACCGGGCCGCCGCTGGGGCCGGAAGGGCAATTACTGGACCGGGCGCGAAGCGGGGGTTATCGAGTCATCGAGTTAAATTCTCTTCGACGAGCGATCAATCCCTTTCACGATATCCCGGCCTATCGGCAATTGAAAAGACTGCTTACGGAACTGGACCCGGATATCGTTCACACCCATTCGGCCAAAGCGGGAATTTTGGGCCGCCGAGCGGCGTATGCCCTGCGTCAAAAAGACGCCGCGGCCTGCTGTGGGGCCATGCGGAATTTCCGAGCGGCGCAATTGGCTAGTTGTGGCCGACCGCGGATTATTCACACCATCCACGGATTGGCGTTTCACCCCTATCAATCCGGTTTGGTCAATCGTCTCTATATTGCTTTTGAACGTAAGGCGGCCCCACAAACGGACGCCTTTCTCTCCGTGTCCCAGGCGATGACGGATCAGGCGCTGGCCGCAGAAATCGGCCGACCGGAACAATATCACAAGGTGTTTTCCGGTCTGGAAATGGATCATTTTTTAAATATCCCCACGCAGGAAGAGATCGCCGCGTTACGTGAGGAGTACCATATTCCCCTTGACGCCGTCGTGATAGCTACCGTTGCCCGCTTATTCCATTTGAAGGGGCATGAATATATTATCGAAGCGGCTCGGGAGATTACCAAGGAACATAAAAACGTCCTCTGGCTGTTTATCGGCGACGGCAAACTGAGAAGTCAATTGGAACAACAGATTGCCGATCAGAATTTAACCTCCTATTTTCGGTTCACCGGTCTGGTTCCGCCGGAGCGGGTAGCCCTATTATTACACGCCAGCGATATCCTGGTTCATTGTTCCTTGCGGGAAGGTCTGGCGCGTGCCCTGCCGCAGGCGCTGCTTTGCGGCAAGCCGGTCATTAGTTTCGACGTGGACGGCGCCCGCGAAGTGGTACAAGACGATCAAACCGGATATTTGATTGCTCCCCAGGATATAGCGACACTGGCGCAAGTGCAAAACAAACTGATCGCCGATGCGGAGTTACGGAACCGTTTAGGCCGTAACGGTCGCGAATTCTGCCGAGGTGAATTCGATCACGCTCTGATGGTCGAGCGGATCGAACGGATATACCAGGAGCAAAGTGCCTTCCTAGGCGAGAAGTAACAGCAAGATTCTGATATTCTGCTAGTTCCCAGGATTCAAAAAAACCGTATCCAATACAAACCATCCCTCTTTTTTCGATGAGAAGTGATAATTCGTGACACCTTGGCTATCGACAGGTAGGGTACATACCATTCTTGTATTTTGCCTGGGTGAGCGAACGTATATAAAAAACTCATAGGAAAGGAGTCGCCAATGAAAACCGTGTGTCCTCACTGCCAAAAACAACTGGAAATGTCTGATGATGTGCTGGGAACACAAATTGCATGTCCCGCCTGCCAACAGGAATTTAGCGTAACGCGTCTTCAGGAATCCACAGGTTCTCCGCCGGCGCCGAGTGCCGGCGTGCCGACCGCCTGGCAACCTTCTCCTTACGTACCCAACCGACAGACGGCGTTGGAATTGACGCCCCCGAAATGGCTGCTATTGATCGGCCTGGTCCTGGTGATTTTTTCCCGGGGCTGTGATTCTATCCGCAGCCGAGGCGTGGCGCGTTCCAGCGCCAAGGTCGCCAGGGCCCATTATGACGACGCCTCCGATAAAAAAGTTGAAGGTCTCCGCGACGACGCCCGGGATGCCAGTATTGATAACGTCATGTGGGGCTATTGGACGGAATGGATCTTCGTACTGGGTTCCATTTTATTAATGATCGGCCTGATCCTGGTGGGATTCACCGGCGCCGGGGCGGAGCGAATTATCTGCCTGGTGATGATTGCGATAATCACTTTCAGCATCTACATAGGCGGTATCGCCTGGATACCCTCGATGTTGAACTCCGTGGTCGGAGGCGTGCAGTCCATCGCTCAAATGATGGATAGAATGTTTTAAGTAGGGTAAAACCGGAACCGTTCCTAACAATTACGGTGAAGATAAACTGTAAATAGCCTACAGTAGCATGTAGTAAGGCTCTCGATCTCATTGGATTGATCGAGAGCCTTGTCGTAGATACTTTTTTTTAGTAAGGTATAGTCGGACTATGGAGTTTACGAACATAAGAAAAAGGATCCAGCATGGACAATCGAGTATTAATTTTTTCGCCGCATCCGGATGATGCGGAACTGGGGATGGGCGGTATGATCGTTAAATTTCTCGACGAGGGCTGGGAGGTGATTTTGGCGGACCTGACCGACGGGGAACCCACGCCCGCCGGCAATGTGGAAATCCGCGCGCGAGAAACGAAGCAGGCCACCAAGGCATTAGGATTGAAACACCGCATTTGCCTGCAACTGCCGAATCGGTATTTACAAAATAACCTGGAAACTCGACGCGTTGTCGCCGAAACCATCCGTGAATATAGACCTCGCTGGGTATTTACCGTAATGCTGCCGGACGCGCATCCCGATCATATTCAAGCGCATCACCTGGTAGTGGACGGTCGGTTCGCAGCGAAACTGACCAAGACCGATATGGCGTTCGAGCCGCACTATCCCGAACGGGTATTTTACTTCTACGCCTCGCACCTGCGGATTCATCCGGAACCGCGGTTTATCGTCGATGTCTCCGCCCAGTGGGACCGGAAAGTCGCCGCCATTAAGGCCTACCAAAGCCAATTTTGGCACAATCAGACCGAACCGGAAAAGCGAGGCTGGGTCGTCGAGTACGTCACCACGCTTTGTAAATACTTCGGCGATCGAATCGGCGTGAAATACGCGGAACCATTCTTTTGCCACGAACTGGTCGGAGTAGCGAAATTGGACGCTTTACTCTAAAATCCATTTACGAGCACGGCCATAACGATCAGGAAACCATGTTTGCACCATGCGAATAATATCGGAACCTGGGAGTTTTCTTCGGGGGATGAAAAACAATTTTCAGGTTTAAAAAAAGTCATAAGGTCTTGTCGTAAAAACGGTTATATTCCTATTCCTCCCGTCCAAAGTGTGTAGCTATTGCCTTTATAAAGCCGAATACTGTATAATTGAGAGTTTAGTGAAAAATGAGAATAACATCGTTGTTGAAGAATTATGAATAAATTGATAGTTATTCGCGCCGGCGAGACGATCTGGCACCAGGGGCGTCCCACGGCCGACGAAAGTAGAATACAAGGAACGGTCTCGTTACCGCTGACTGCGGCGGCTGAAGAGTCCTTAGGGGCCTTATCCGCAACAATAGATCAATATCATCCGAATTGCATCTACAGCAGCGGGAATGAATCCTCCGGCCCGACGGCCCAGTTTCTGGGTCAACTTTGCGCGCTGAAACCCAAAGCGCTTCCCGATCTGCATGAACTGGATTGTGGACTCTGGCAGGGGCTGCGGATCGGTGAGATTAAGAAACGATACGGCCGAGCCTATCGGCAGTGGCGCGCCGATCCCACCAGCGTACGGCCTCCGCAGGGCGAATCTCTGGAAGAAGCGGCTCTGCGAGTGCGCAAATCCTTACAGGACCTGAACATCAAAAATCAGGATAAAACCATTGTGGTGGTGGCAGCCGTTATGGTAGCGGCGTTAATTGAGTGTTTGTTAACCGATACTCCCTTAGAACAGCTTTGGCAGATTGTCGAAAAACACGAATCTATCTGTCTTTTCGATATTACGAAACCACAGAACCTGTCGGAGGTGAGTGCCGGTTCCCTCACGTCTCGACAGGATGACGTCGCCTGATGGGAAATAACCATGAGCAATACCCCGAATCCATGGCAAGGCTATTCCCTCAAAAAGAAACGGGAGGTCCCCGAAGGATTGTGGCGACGCTGTCCGAAGTGCGAGGACATGATTTTCTCCCGCAGTATCAAGGAGAATCTCGAAGTCTGCCCGGAGTGCAAGCATCATTTTCGGATTCCCGCCCATAAACGGATCCGGATGCTCTGCGACGAGGGCAGTTTTGAGGAACTGTCGGCAGACTACACACCCGCCGACCCTTTGAATTTCACCGATAGTAAACCCTATAAGGTTCGGCTGCGGGAATATCAGAAAAAGACGGATTTAGCCGATGCCGCCGTCATCGGTAAAGCCTATATTCGCGGTCGGCCCATCGTCCTGGGAGTTCTGGATCCGGACTTTATGATGGGCTCGATGGGATCGGTGGTAGGTGAAAAAATCGCCGTCGCCGCGGAAACGACCCTCGAAATGGAAATCCCCCTGA
>CAZNQT010000273.1:0-6730 GCA_964574885.1 uncultured Pirellulales bacterium | reverse complement strand
ATTCTCCCTGGCCTGCGAGTTTAGCGGGTACGGCATAGCCATAAAGATCTCTTTCCGTTCGTTTCACCTGCCAATCGGGTATCGATTGGTTAGCCCAGGCTGACAGATTGATCCTGCCGGCGTTAGCAACCGGCATACCCATCATCACAACTCCGCCGTCGGGACGCAGCATCCGAAATACTTCTGCTGCCGGAGTATCAATCGTACCGGTATGCATCGCTTTCTCGGATACGATTAGATTCGCAAAATATTTGGGGTAGGGTAATTTTGCCAAGTTCAGGTTATGGATGGCAATCCGGGTTCCATAGAGCCCGGCCTGGGAGAAGAGTTCTCGCGCCTTTTGCACTTTTTCTACTTCCGGCTCTGCTATGATGATCTGAAGATCGGAACGTTGGGCAATTTCATAGGCCAATCGACCTGTGTCGATGCCCAGTACCAGGCAATAGCCTTGTTGGATTCTCGACTCACGCAGTATTTGTTCCGCCCATTCCACATAGGTAGGCGTATTGGCTTCGTTTGATATAAAATAGGGTGAAATATTTTTTCCTAAGTTCTTTTCGATCACTCCGGTATTTTTCTCTGCAGTAAAGCAATGAATGGCGCCGGCGTCCGTGCTGGCGAATAAGGAGCCATTGCTGACGGCCAGACCGTAGGCTTTACCGGATACCTCATCTTCCCACAGCGCCTGACCGGTCTCGGCGTCGTAGGCAAAGACACGATCTTTTCCGCCTACTAAAAGCGTACCGTTAGCTTTGATGATCGTGTAGCAGTTCGGGCGGGAAATTTGCCACTGCATACATTGCTTTCGCAACTGATGTAACAGTACCAAATTGATTTTTTGCTCCGGAGTCCGCTGGTCGGGCTTGAGGTCTTCGATAGATTTTATGTCCCGGCTGAGTTTCAGGTAATTTTGACGATCCAGCGCATAAAGGGTTTTCGGTGTAAGAACATATACCTTTTCACAGGTAGCAACGATTTCGGTTCCCGGCGTGGAGACGATATTTTCCCGGGAGACAGAATCGCTGAACTGGAGTTGTCCTTTTTCGTTTGGGCCGCTGATGAGACTGTTTTCTACCAGGACGGCAAAGCACCCGCCGGCGCCGTAGCTGCCGCTGATTTTACCCGTTTTAAGATCGAATCCTGCCAATTCGGTTCGACCGGTAGGCAGCAATAACCGCGCAGCCGATGCCAGCATGTATCCTTGCGCGGAGATATCGGTTTTATATTTGAAGATACTTTTCCCGCTCCGGGCATTGACCGCACAAAGGTACGTACCCATATTAGGAAACAGGCCGCAGGAACAATAAACAATATCATCCTGGATGATTATGCCGCTGCGGATCGGCCAGCGTGAGATCATACGCCCATTGCCAAGAAGCCGGTCGTCCGCAATCGGTCGATATTTCCAGAGTAAACCGCCATCGTGCCCCGACAGGCAATACAAACACCCGTCGTCCGAGGCGGCGTATATTTTTTCCTCAAACGCGACGGGGGCTATGCGAACGGGAGCTTCGGTATAAAACGTCCACTTCGTTTTACCGGTCCCCACGTCCAGGCAATACACCGCATCATCCGCGGAGGAGCCGTAATAGAGGTTATCTCCTCTAACGACGACGTGAAACACACGATCGTAGGTATTGGTGGGACTAAGCCCATGCAGTCGGTGCCAATAGTCGTTCGGCGCGGGGCTCTCCGACCATGCCGGGCAGGGGGGATGAGACGCCTTATGAGTCCATTTCAGCTTCAGAGGAAACTGCAACGACTCAGACGAAATGCCGCTGCGCTGATTATCCCTGCGATATGCGGGCCAATCGGAGCCCAAAACCGCCCCGGAAAAAAATAAGGAGACGCCGATAAATGTGACAACCAAAAAAAGACGGCGTCGAAAGATCAGAACTGCGGTGTTAAAATTTTGGAATTCGCAACGGTTTATAGTACTCATCTATGCTCCACCTTTTCCTGGTCAATTATCAATCTAATACTTATTATATTCGATTCATTTTGAAAATGAAAGCATGCAGTATTCATCCCTGAAAAAGGAACCCAATCGAAGTAATCAAGATATCAGATGATTTCAAGATTCCAGCCTTGGATGTCTAGCCGAATATCACGGATGTCTTTGGCAAATACCGCTTTTACTGCGTTACTCTCATTAGGCAGTAAAGTAATATAATTGTCCTGCCAGAAGATAGGGACGACAGCATCTCCGGTATCATTATCCACAACGTTTAATTCAACGGCGAAGGCTGTGCTCTTGCCCGTATTTTTCAATGCAACGGATAGGATATGATGGTCGTCTTTGATTATCAGTTCCTGCTGTACTTCTATCGTTGTTGCAGGCAATGTATTCAGTAAAGTAAAATCCGCGTACTGTCGGCTCGGTGTGTAATATGCCCAGGGCTCGACTTTCGCTTTGTAATCCAGAAGATCCTCTTTGGTGCTGAGCCAATAGAAATTGGCAGCGATTCGTTCGCCGTCTTGAGTGAACAGTCGCAGGATAAGAAAATACGTCAAACTGATATCCGTAAATTCCGGCAGGGTAAAAATCTTTTGGGAGGATTGCGGTTTGGCACCGACGGGTATCTGGTCTTGAAACATTTCCTTTGCATATAGGTCAGTAATTTGTATTTCCGCCCTAAGATCCTCACGACTCGTAAGCGTATCATTTACCAGAAATACGTTTCGATCTGCATAGTTATAGATCAACTGCAATGGTTCGCACGCTTTCTTCGTACCATAGAAAGCTCCCGTGGGATGCAGATACCAGTCATACAACTGCCAGTAAAGTTTGGGCCAGGCGGCGTTCAGCATCCACTGGATCACGCCGGTGGCACGTCCTTTATTGACACGAAAAGCCTCAAGCATCGGACGAATCAACTCATAATTCATTACCTGTGCTCGATAGGCAAACTGCTCTACGTTTCCCACCGGACCGTAACGATGTTCGAGAGCTTGACAGTATCTATCCAGTCTGGCAAATTCATTCAGTCCGCAGTGAAAATCCCAGTACGTATCTATAGGCCAGAGGTGCGCCGTCGGAATCATTTTCTTTAGACTCTGTAAAATCGGAGGCTGTGCGCCGGGGCCGGTCTCCGTATTGAAACCGTACGACCCGCCCCGAGTCCTGTCTTCGTACCAGTACACCGGCGGAGTATAGGCGTAGGGGCCGAGCATCTTGACGCCGGTGGATCCGCTGAGATCGCTGACGACCACTTCACTGCCAATGATTGCCTGTTCGCTGCCGATGCCGCCCGTCGAGGCGAGATAGGGCCGGGTTGGATCGTGCCTTCGAAAAGTTTCTATATACCTTCGTTCCAGATCGGGATGGGCAACCTTATCGCTGCCTACGGTCCAGACGAAAATACTCGGATGATTTCGCAGCCAAATTACCTGGTCCTGCCAACTGGTAGCGATCAGATCGATATCTTCCGGACTCGTAACGCCGCCGAATCGTTCATCCACCGGTTTACCCAGGTATTGCGCATGTTCCCAATGACAACTCCAGCCGACCATGATCAAAATACCGTATCGGTCGCATAAATCATAAAGCGTAGGATCCTTACCCCAGATCCCTTCCAGGCGAATGCAATTGAGATTCATATGTTTGACGTACTGTATTTGTGCTTCCAGCTTTTTCGGAGTATCGGTCAGCAGCAGATCATCACTCCAGCCGCCCCCTTTGATCAGCACGTCTTTGCCATTGACTCGAAATCCGCGCTGTCCTTCGTTATTGAAATAATCTTCAATCTTACGAATGCCGAAGGTCGTATGACACGAATCCAACGCCTCATCGTCTGCGACAAATTCAAGCTGCAGTTCATATAGATTCGGCTCGCCCAGATCGTGAGACCACCATAATCGAGGTCGATGGATATGCAGGTCTGGGTACGTTTCGGGGAAAAACGCTATTGTTTTTTGTTCCCCACCCCCAAGCGTTACGGATGTTTCTACCGCGATGGATTCTATCCTACCGACCAGAACGCCGGTAACGGATTTACCGGAATGATTGGTCAACTGTGCACTGATCGTCAACCTCGCCCGGTCGAGTGTGTCTGTATCCACGTCTGTTTGTACGAATGGATTATCGATAGATACATTTTGGCATTGATGCAGTGTCACCGGACGGAATATTCCCATATTGCGATCGGGCGCCGGCGGATTCCAGTCCACAAACCCGGTGGAAAAATTCCCCGGTTTGGGTCCGGTTACCTCCACTGCCAGGACGTTCGTTCCGCTTCGTACCCATTCCGAAACATCGAAACAGTACCGTCGAAAGGCGCCGTGAACCTCTCGGTCATCGGCAAATTTTCGACCGTTCAACCAGAGATTCGCCGTATAGTTAATTCCGTCAAATCGAAGCAGCGTGACGCCGTCCAGGTCCGTATCAGACGAGTCGAAATCGGTTCGATACCACCACGACGATGCAAACCGCTCCTCGGGAATGTGTTGCAGATTCATTCCAAAATAAGGATCCGGATACTCACCCGCCTCCACCAGTGTCGCCAGTACCGTGGAGGGAACCTTGGCCTCATACCAACCGTCGGTGTTAAAATCGCACCTGGAGATCATATCCCCCTCGGCAGACAATGAGTCGGCGGACTGTAGTTTCCAGTTTCGTAAATCGGTTCGATAAACGCCGCTCGCCTTGGTTCTCATATCTCTGCACCCCCACGAGGATCCGTTGGACAGGTTAAAACACATAATACGTCACAAAGATAAAGATCAGATCCGCAAGCGTCCATAATTTCAAGTTGAGCCACCAGCGACGCTTTTGTAATCCTTCATAGATGTAATCGTTCGGAATGAACAACACGGCGATTCCAATCAACGCAAATAACACCAGAAAGACGCTTTTCGCCGCCCCCATCGGAACGCCCGTCAACCACTCAAAGTTTAGTATGTACTTTAAGGCTGTCCTCATTCAACTTCTCTCCTGTACTATGCTGATTTCGGTTTCTTCTCCGCCAACCGATAGACCAGGCCGTATAATCTCTCTTTCGGATGAGGCTGGGTGAACATACTCACGATGATGGTCATAACGAAACCCGCCAGAAACGACCACCAGGATACATAGAGAAATGGGTCTTCAATAGTGAAATATTTCCCTTTTTTGGCGTAGAGAGTCACGGAAACCGCGACGCCGAATATATAACCGACCAACCCGCCCCACGACGTGCCGCGACGCCAGAAAATCCCTAACAACAGCACGGCAAACGTCGGACCCTGAAATATCGACAGAAAGGTTTGTACCGCCACGTAGATCCCTGCAAAATACTTACTGATCGGCGAGGTAATCACGCCGAAAATCAAAATGACTACAGTAGCGATTCGCCCCACGATGAGATAGTGCCGGTCGGTGGCGTCTTTCCGGATGTATTTTTCGTAAATATCCTTCGTCCAGAGCGTTGCCGTCGAATTCGTCATCGAATCAATACTGGACATCAACCCGGCAAACAACGCCGCAAACAGTAAACCCATGACTCCCCAGCCGGAAGGAATCAATTCCTTGACTAATTCCGAAAAGGCATGATCGCCATCCTTGATATTGGGAAGAAGTACGATCGCAATCAGGCCGGGAAACATCACCAGCCAGGGTATCAGCATTTTCAAAAACGCCCCCCAGAGCATACTTGCCTTGGCATGCCATTCGTTCTTGGCCCCCAGACATCGCTGCACGATCGCCTGGTTCCCGATCATATACGCGTTGGCCATCACGAACGTTAAGCCGAAAAGAATCCCCGTCCACGGAAACGGGGCGTTGACATCCGCCGGTTGGATCAGTTGAAAATAATTATGGGTTTGTTCCTGGGCGACGATCTTATCCCGCAATCCCTCCAGGCCTCCGACTTCAAAGAGTCCCAGAATGACCACCACCGCTCCCCCGACAAACATAATCACCATTTGGATGACATCGGTTAACACCACCGCGGTCAATCCCCCGCAAAGCGTATAGACTCCCACCACCACGGCGGTAATCAGGATGGATTCCCAGTAGGACCACCCCATCAGAGTTTTTAAAATTCCTGCGCTGGCCCAGAATATTATCCCCAGGTTAAACGCAAAAAATATGATCCATGTCAGGGACGCTAAGGTGCGCAGGGCATTGTTGTATCGCTTGCCCAGATACTCGGGAATGGTGTAGAGCCCCGCTTTCCAGAAATAAGGGATGAAGATAAACGCGCCGAGGATCATCGCCGGCACCGATCCGATCCAGTCGAAATTCCCCACCGCGATCCCATATCGGTACGCCTGGCCCGATACCCCCACGAAATCCTGCGCTCCGATATCCGAGACCACAATCGACATCCCGATCGCCCAGAACGGCAGCGCCTTGCCCCCCAGAAAATAGTCCTTGGACGATTTGACGTACTTGCGGAAATAGATCCCCAGTAGCATGATCCCGACCAGATAGGCAATTACTACCAGCGCATCGACTCGGCTCAGCATTCATTCGTCTCCAGAATCTTCTTGGTACTCCACGTTGTTGATCGTATAGCATTTTACCCTGGAAATTTCATATTACAAGTTGACCTTTCCTACTCCCACTCACAACTACCTGCTATCTCCTATCCGGTTAGTCTGCCGAATTCCTCCGCTGGTAACGGGTAAGTTATTATTTCAGAGCAGGTTAGAAATAAAGGGATTTTTTTTATTCCCAAAATAAGAGTAATTAGACTATTATGGCTTTAGAGTCATTTACTAATCCGCAGCGCCAGTGTGGCCGCTACCG
>CAZNQT010000272.1:0-6743 GCA_964574885.1 uncultured Pirellulales bacterium | reverse complement strand
AGAGGACGGCTATGATCGCGATGACGATCAACAACTCAATCAAGGTGAATCCTTTTCGAGAAAACATAATCTAACCCTCGAAATGTAATATTTTAATTTAACTTATTTTAATTTGTGATATCATTTTAATCATAACTATATGTATTAGCAAGATTTACGAATTACCTAGAACCACAACCTTGCATATTTACTCACTATTACATTCATATTATAACCGGTAAATTATAATGTTTCAATAATGAAAATTAAAAAATAATAAAAAACTCATTATTTCATAATCCATTTATTTTCAAATACTTATGTTTTTCAATTATTTATCATGTTAATATTTTGATGTGTCATATATTTTTTTACTACCTAAATATTTTATGCGTATTTTGCTTTATTTTTTATCAGCATTTTTTATTCATACGTTACAAAGAGTATGTTTTTTGCACTAAAACCGAAAACAGGCATAGAAACAAAGATTATTAGCTGCACATAGTAAATGTTACCAGCATATAACACTGCAGCATTACCCATTCGTGGGGTCACAAGCCTATATATCACGGCATGCCTAGGCATTAAAAATTATAAACCATTTAATGGTAAATACTTAGGTTTGTCCGCTTTGCTGGCATTGGCAAGTATCATTAATTTATAAAAATAGTTTGTTTTAGGTTTGCTATTTAGCTGGTTTTCCAATAATATTTGAATTATAATAGATCATAAGTATGAAATTTATATTTCATATTTTATGTAAATAATTGGAATATATAGCTTAATGAATTTTATTAGTAGCAGGTGCAAGGATTTATGAAATGGCAAACTATTTATTCGCTTCCAAAGAAGACCAAACAAACGGCGGTACAGTAACACAGAGAGTTTACGAGAACCTTCGGGATGAAATTATCTCGGGTTCTCTTAAACCAGGTCATCGTTTGGTACGTCGGACGGTAGCTAAGCGTTTGGGTGTAAGTCCCAATCCAGTAACAGAGGCATTATTGAAACTGGAGTTGGACGGGCTAGTGGAAAGCCGCCCTTTATATGGTTCCCGTGTTAGAACCCTGAGTATGGATGATATGATAAATGATCAACTATTTCGCGAGGCCATTGAATGCCAAGCGGCGCGTCTGTGTGCGGAAAACGCATCAGACGCAGAAATATCCCAAATCATTTCAAAGGCCAAGGTCGTAGATCGGATGTTGAACCAAGGCGATCCGAGTTCCAAACTAGGCATTACCGTGCATCTGGAGCTTCATGTTGCTATTGCGCAGAATGCCAAACAATGTCCGCGTTTAGTTCATGAACTGGAACGTGTGTGGTTTCGCTGGTTGATGCGTCTAAACTGGATCAAAGGAACGATATACGGGAGTCAGCCAGCGGATTGGCATTCACAACTCGTCGAAGCCATTGCCTCCAGAGATCCGGACAAAGCGGAAGCTAAAACGCGGGAGCATGTACGAAAGAATCAAGAGTTTGATAGAAACGCCTTAAAGTATTTTTTAGAAAACAATTCGAATAATCGCAGTAGAATCCCCGACTGAAAATTTTATAAATGAATAATAATTATAACGCAGAAAGTTATATTATTTTTGAAAAAACCAGAAAAAACGAAAGTCGTGAAAGCATGTGAGATACAATCATGTCCCAAAGCAAAGGAGCGCCTGAAAATCAGGAAATGAACCGACGAGTGTTTATTCGCCAAAGCGGGCAAATCACATTCGGGGCTGCCTTATCCGTAGTTGGAGGACAATCATTAAAAAGATCAATCGGCAAACAAATACGCCGACCCAACGTGATTCTTATTGCGACGGATGATCTAGGCTACGGTGATCTAGGGTGTTACGGGAATTCAAAAATCTCTACCCCTCATATTAATGCTCTGGCGGCGAAAGGGATTATACTAACCCAGCATTATTCCGCTTCTCCTAAATGCGCACCGGCCCGCGCATCCTTGCTGACCGGTCGGTATAATCACAGAACGGGGGCTGTTGATGTGCCCTCCAACCGTGGTCTAGACCGCATTGCCCTGCGTGAGACAACTCTTGCAGATGCTTTGCGAAAAAAAGGTTATATCACAGGGATGGTAGGCAAATGGCACAACGGTGCGCACGATATGCGTTACCATCCCAAATCCCGTGGTTTCGACGAATTCGTAGGATTTCTTCACGGGGGCATGGATTACTGGCAGTGGGTATTGGACGATAACGGTAGAGTTCGCCGTGCCGATGGGCGACATTTAACGGACGTATTCACCGACGAGTCCATAAAATTTATTCAGCGACATAAGAAAAGCCCCTTTTTTCTTTATATATCCTATAACGCCCCGCACAGTCCATTCCAGGGTCCTGAAGAATTAATACAAAAATACGAAAAGAACGAAAGCCTGACCCGACAGGTCAGTATTCTATACGCCATGATCGAACAGATAGACACCGGCGTTGGTAAAATTTTGGAGATACTGAGAGAACTGCAAATAGCCGGTGACACGTTTATTGTATTCGTTAGCGATCAGGGACCGAGTTTGGGGGGAAATTTTCAACGATACAATGGACCTTTTCGTGGCGGCAAAGGTCTGGTCCTAGAAGGAGGAGTCCGGATACCGGGGATCGCGTGCTGGCCAGGGAAAATTCCGGCGGGCGTCACCTCGAATGAACTGGTTCACTTCATCGATTGGTTCCCAACAATTGTCGCGGCGGGAGGCGGTCAAACCCAGTCGGTTCTTCCTCTTGACGGCCAAAATATTATGTCTGTTCTACAAGGGAAACGTCGGAATTTAATCCCCGGTCAATGTTGGTACTGGCAGCATAACCGATATAAACCGATCCCTTACTGTAACGCCGCTATTCGACAGGAAAAATGGAAATTATACTGGCCGCCGATTCCTAAAGCCATGCTTAAGTTGGAAAGCGACCACGAGCCTTACTATTACGGCCTAACCCACGCTCATAGATTGATGGAGATCAATTGTACGTTGCCTCAGAGAAACCTTCCTTCTCCGCAATCACCACAATTATACAATCTGGAAGAAGATCCAGGCGAGCGGATGGATTTAGCCTCAGAATATCCAAAGCGCGTGATCCGGATGAAGCAGAAATGGGAAACCTGGTTTGAAGAGGTAATAACGGATTGGCAGAAAGCCTGGACCAGTATTGTAGAAACTTGATCGATTCGGATGTACATTCACCGGAGGAAAAAATCACATGTATAAGAATATCAATCTCAGAGGATTAGCCTTTTTTTTATTTTTTTCGATTGGCCTCTATTTTATCTTGGCTCCCGCGGGGCAGGCTCAGGAATATGAAATTCAAGACCTGGAAACCAAGGTCCTACGCTCGGCGGACGGTAAGTTTTTCGCCCGTCCCAATCTGGCGGAAGCCCCCGACGGAAGTTGGGTGATGGTCTATACGGAATCTTCCGGACACGCCTCCATGCATGACAAACTGCACATCCGTTTTTCGCGGGATAAAGGCAAAAGCTGGTCCTGGGAAGATACGACCTTGAATGGAGGCAAAGTAAAAGGATTTCCGGGGGATCCGCAACGGGAAGGCGATCCACAAGGCCGCTATCAATGTTGCGAAGGATATCTGTATCCAGCGCCCAACGGCGACTTGGTTTTGATCACTTGGCAGAAACACGACAACACAGACATGCTGGGCAGTTGGCAGTGTCGTTCGAGCGATGGTGGACAAACATGGAGCCCCTGGCATCAAATCGATTTTATCGGCAAAGACAACGATGATCAGATTCTTGTCTGGGGAGGCCAGATCGTGCATGACGGCGTAATGTACACTTCAGCAGGCGAATGGCGCAGTAAGGGAAAACCGAGAATACACGTGTTTCTGGAATCAACGGATAGCGGCCATACTTGGAAATGTAAATCCAGCGTCAACCATCCGGCAGATATCGAATCCGTGGAAAAGGGATTTGAATACATCGGGAATAATACCATCGTGTTTATCGGCTCTCACGGTGGTGTGCGCAAACACGTTTTACATGGATTCAGTTACGACATGGGCAAAACGTGGACGCCTTGGGAAGATATCATTGACAAGACTTTGGTGTGGGATCGGCCTCGCCTATTTACACTGGCCCATTTGAAAGGCGAAAAGAATTGGTGGGAAGATAATATCTTGATAGGCTGTGGGAATAATACGCCTCGGCCAGGTATAGCCTTTCCCCGACGAAATTGTATCTGGTATTCAGTAGATCGTGGTCAGACCTGGAGCGCACCACTGCCCTTGGATGATTTTTATAAAGATGGCGGGTACGGCGATTTGCTTTATGATGACACCAATAACAAAATCGTATTTATCAGCTATCGTAGCCGACTTAAAGCTACGGCTAACAAGAAATATAATATCCGAAAAGGAGAAGCGGAAATTGTGCAATATACGTTTAGATTCGCTCTCAAGCAGTAAGTAATATATTCGGATAATTTGTTTATATGGAATTAGCTTATAATCGGAATCAACGTGTATCTAACAATAGTAGGTTCTCTAAGCTGACGCGTCGTGCCCGCCCCAATTAAAGATGACTTTCTGAGATTCGATACTAAGATCCGACATGAGTAAATATTTAGGGACCAAATATCAAAACAAGCTACTGCTAAAATTTAATGCGGGTGTGTCACAATCAAACTTACACATTTTGTTTGAAAGGAAAATGCAGTATGTCAAATGTATTTATATTGAAAATACGTGAATACAATTTATTAAAATGGATGTCGTTGTTATTATTTTTTCTTCTAGATATTCCTTCTTCTTGTATTAAAGGAGAATCCATCCCTAACAACGGACAATTACAAATTGATTCAATCACTTTTCAGTTTGGCCCCCTTGCCGGAGAATTGAAAAATACGATTTTACTTGATGATACTCCAACTTCTCTCCCGCCGGATTCGGTCAAAATTAACTTGCATAACGAACGTTATTCTCGGTTGGTTATACTCTACACAGGAGTGGGATTACTTAATGCGAAACCAGGAAAAATCCAGATTGAATACCGAAGTGATCCGTCTCCAGTTTTATCCGAGTGGGAATTACTCGATTGGACGATTACTACTCCTTCGAAAGCCCGGATTGCTTTGACTAAGGTGGACTGGTTCCGTACAGATCGTGGATTTGAATTCGGCGAGAAGAATTCAAATATTTTTTTTCAGTCTTTTCCTGTGGATGGGTCCCGGGAAATCCAAAACGTAACAATTTCTGTTAAAGGCAATGGCTCGCAGGGTGACGCCGGGATTTTTGCTTTGAGTGGATGTCTCGTGGGATCTGCCATAGCGAAACCCATCAACCTCAATAATTATTTTAACTATGATACGATTTTCAACAGTAAAGAAGAAAGCCTCTATAAAGGCTTTCGCTACGATAGCAAACCACAGTATTTCGCCACCGAAAATGCAAGCCGGATTTTCGCTGCGAAGGCTTCCAATAACAAATATGCAGATCCTTATGAGATTTACCGGTCAAATCCTGATTTTATCATTTATGATCCTACGGGAGGGGAAAGGCGGCTTTGGCAGGATGTACCCAAATGGAACGAACACTTGCTTGTGCAGGAAACGAAGGACGGCCAACTCTTGGCTATGTGGACCTCGGGTACTAAAATTGTGGGTTACAGCCGAAGCAAGAACGGGGGTAGCACTTGGACGAAAGCGAAATTTTTTCCGGATTCCGCTGCCTGGCAGGTTCCCATTATTGCGCCCAGCGGCCGCATTTATCTTGTCTATACGCATGGAGGATTCGGAGGGGGATTTGCCTGGCGTCTCTCGGATGACCACGGCCGGACGTGGTCCGACCCTCTTGAACTGACTTTTGCGAAAACAACTATCGACAATCCCCAACCAGGAACCAATCCCAAATGGATATCCTGTACCGTACCTCATTTTGATAAAAAAGGAAGGCCAATAATTGCCTACACGCTATGGGCGGGTCGAAAAGGACTTCCTGGAGGAACAGGTCCTGCCGGGCATTGTGAAATTCATCTGATGCGCCTTGAAAATCTTGCCAAGAATCCTTCTTTGAATGAACTGAAAATCAACTGGTTGAATCAGGATCGACCTATTACCGTACCTAATCCAGATACCGAAGGCGCCAGTTTTGCGCAGGAACCTTATATCGTGGATCTGCCTGACGATAGGATGTTTATGGTGATGCGCACCAATCGGAGCGAGATTTGGTACACCACTTCCAACGATCAGGGGCAAACCTGGAGAAAAACCGAACCATTGAGATATCGGGACAACGGTCGGATCATAAAAAATCCTGTTTGTCCGTGCCCGGTTTTTCGTCTACATCACGGAGATTATGTATTATTGTTTAATAATAATGACGGCTATGTCTATGGCGCCCGAAGCCGATGGGCGCAACCCAATCGCCGCCCTGCGTATATTTGCCGGGGTGAATTCCAACCAAACGCGCATCAACCTATATGGTGGAGCGATCCCCCGCTGTTACTGATTGATAACGCGGGCAAATCCTTTCGAGACCGCTTGGAAGCAGCACCTTATGTCAGTCTTACCGAACACAAAGGACGCCGTGTTTTGTGGTATCCGGATCGTAAGGCGTTCTTATTAGGGAAAATTATCCCAGACTTGTGGTTGGATCAACTGAAAATAACAAAATAAGAGGCAGGAACAGTGCGGTTCGAAAAGCAATAAATCAATTTTACACAATCGTATATAGGAGATTACCTAAATGGGTAGCGGTCAAATGAAAATAATAGCAGTATTTTTAATCCTGATAATCCTGGGGCTAGGC